>JAEDFM010000088.1 GCA_016292805.1 Treponema sp.
GCACTTTCATTCCCTTCTTCCACGGCGATTCAGCCGAAGTAAGAATACCAGAAAGTTGAACGATGCTTCCGTCCGTCAGTTTACCTTTAAGATTTTCATCTTCGAATTCAAGAACAAAAGAGACTCTGCTCTTTGAATCCGGGTTTTCTAAAAGAGTAAAAGAGTTTCCGCTTTTAACAATTTTTCCTTTTACAACAATTTCCTGTCCAATATTTTCTTCTGTAAGATACGAGTGATTTACAGAAGGTTTATAATTGAATGAGGCTGTTGAAGAAGTTTGAGTGTCTTCTGCCGCTTTTTCTGTCTCCTTACTTGTAGCGCAGGCAGAAATAAGGAGAAAAGAAGAAATCATCAAAACACAAATTGCAAATCTTTTCATTTTAGTTTCCTGTACCAAACCAGTATTCAAGCAGGTCTCCCCATCTAGATTCTGCACCAAAGGCTAAGTCTGTTTTATAGAAACTAGGTGCACTTCCCTGTGCGAAATTATTACCATTTGTTGCAATATTCGCACCACAGATTGTGAGACCAAGATAATGACTGAACTGTGTAGTGCTTCCATCAATTCGAGAATAGAAGTCTTTGTCTGATGATACTTGACTGTCTCTCCAGCTGTACTTAATTGCATCATTAAGTTTTGTAATTAAGTTAGTTGCAGCTGTATTTAACTCAGACCAGGCATTTGCATTTGTTGAATTTCCAATTGTAGGAGCAGAAAAATACTGCATCATTCTTGCTATATATCCTATATCATAAAGCCAGGTATAACTTCCCTGATAATAAATATAATCATCAAGGCTATAAGAATTTGTAGTGCTTGAAAGAAAGTTTACAATATTTGCATGATGCTGCCCCAGATAAGTAACATAATTTTGTGTAGTTGATGTTGCTGTAGGACTAAAATATCCATTAGCATCAACATAAATAGTTTTTCCTGTATTTGAAAGAAGAAGTGCGCATAAAGAATCAATTGCAGTTTTTACATCAGCAATTTTGGAAAGGTCTGTAATTGTGAAGGTTGTAAAGCCTAAATCACTAAGCCATTCCATATTTTTTCTAACATTTTCATCTGTTATACTACTATAAGAATTATAGCCCAGTGCCTGTGCATAATTATTCCACAATGTAGTATTATTTCCATACTGTGTTTTATAGTCTTCTACGATTTTCTGTCCTACAGCTTCAATTGTGATTCCACTTGTAAATGATTTCATCAGATTAACATAATCCAATCCCAGTCCTGGAATATTATTTGGTGATGCTGCAAGGTAATTTGCATAATCCTTAAACTGATATGCATCTTCAAGTGAAGAACCAAGACATACATCCATCAAAATCATTGCTGCTTTATTTGACGGGCTATAACCGGCATCCTGTAAAGCATCAGAAACATCCTTTGTTTTAAGGTAATTCGAAGACGAAGTTTCGTCCCAGCAGAGTGCACGGCGGCCGCTTGTTTCACCTACCTTAATTGTTCTTCCATCTGCAGTTTGTACGTATTTTACGCTTCTAGGACCGCCACCGTGGTCGCTGAACTGAAGAATTACACCCTTAGTCGCAGTATAATGAGCATTAACCCAGTTCAAAAAGTTTATGAGAGTCTGTTTGTTTCCCATGTTCAATTCACCATGTAGATCGTTTTGAATACTTGTTGAGATTGTCTGGTTTGTGCCAACAAGCCATGGAGCAGTGTATGAAAGGTTTTTTGTGTTTTCTGAAAGAACGCAGCCAGCACTTGTAGTAGTAGCTGTAGAAGAGCTATAATCGCGGCCAAGTTCATAAATGTATGTTCCGCTCTTTTCAATTTGAGGAGTTTTCGTAACCTCTTCTCCCGCTCCATTTATTTCTGTCCAGCTTACAACTCCATCCCAAAGAGCTACAGCATTAACAGAATCATAGTAACTTTTTGGTTGGTCGTTTGAGTTACGTATATCCCAGAGTCCACGTTCAACCTCATTCATGTCCATAAAAATAGGGTCATTAAGATTGTTGTCACCGTCCATATACATAACTACAAGCCAGTCACTTGTTTTTTGTGTAATAGCAGGAGTTGCAGTAGTTTCAGCAGATAAATTAGTACCATTTGTAATTACTTTGAAGGTATATTGTGTACCATTTTCAAGACCATAGAATTCTGCGTATGCATTGGTATTTATTGAATTTGCTGTTACTTCTGTGGAAGCAACTTCATTACCATTTTTGAAGGCTTTTACAGTGTATGAATAACCTTCGGTTGCTGTTGTAAAAGAAACCTTTGTATAAGAGTCTGCAACAGTCGTACTAAGATTTGTAACAGCAGCAGGAGCATAAATATATGTACTCTTTGTGCCAGAATCATGACCATTTGTTACTTTTAAGTAATGAGTTCCTTCTGACAAAGGATTCTGAAATGTATATGTTAAATATCTGTAGAGACTTTCGTCTCTGTATGTTGGGATGCTATTTACTGCAAATGCCTGATACTCTGATCCATTTGTAGAATGCTGGAAGCTGATTCCTGCATAAGAACCATCTTCAAGAGGGTATACGGAAGTATCAGATATTTTAATTTCTACTTGTGTGGCTGATACAGTTTGTATAATTGAACTGGAAGAATAGTAAAACTTAGGACAGTATATAGCATATAAGGTTTTATTTTCGGTAATTGGGGTGTTAAAATCAAATTCTACGGCAGTTGCCTGTGAGGCTTTTGATTCAGACCAATACAAGAACCAATTGTAAGATTTTCCTGGATTGGCAGGTTTTTGCAGGTATGATATTTTTTCTCCGGATGTAATTTGAACAGTTTCAATAATGTAACCATTATCATTAAAAGTTACAGTTACTTTGTTTTCATCAGAATCTGTTGTTGTTTCAGGAGGCAAAACAGGTAGCATTACAGGATCTGCGCCAGGGTTACAACTTGTAATTGAAAAAAGAGATAAAAGAATGCCTGATAAAAAGGCAATTTGAAGTTTTTTCATATGGGGGGGGACTCCTTGTAAACTTATTTTTCGAATTTTCAAAAATGAAAAATACCTCACACATTATCCCCCCCCCCGTGTCAAATTGTCAAGATAATATTCTGTAATAATCTATAATAAGCTATAATGTGCGGAGATAAAAAAAGGGGGATGACCAATAAGTTTACATCCTAGTGTCATTCCGAAACATAGGGAGCGGCACTGCGTAGCAGGGCAAAAATAGTCCAGTGGACTAT
>JAEDFM010000008.1 GCA_016292805.1 Treponema sp.
TCATAATGCACCTCCATATAATGTACATTATAACGTACATTATAAAAAAAGCAAGTGGCTTGAACACTTGCTTTTTCTAGATTATTTCAAATTCCATATGTACCCTTTGCAAGAACATATTCCTCTTCTGTTTTTACATCTACAAGTAAAAGAGTTACTACAGATTGAATTTCACTCGATTCACAACCACCATAAAGTATCATATCTACATTTTCAATGTAACATACTGATAAAGTTTCTGTGTAGCTTCGTATTTACACATAGAATAAGACGACAAAGTAATTTTTCTGCTTGGTGTAAAAACATCTGATAATTTATCCTCTGAAATAAATAAGCCTCAAGTAAAATATATTTTATAGCAAAAAATATATTTTACTCTAGCCTGTTTATTTTAGTTAGTTACAGCAACGGCTTTAACTAAAGCTGCATAATTACCATCCAGCTTCATTAATTCATCATGATTTCCTCGTTCTACAATTTCACCATGATCAACAAAGAAGATTACATCAGAGTTTCTTATTGTGGATAATCGATGGGCAATAATAAAGCTGGTTCTGCCTTTAAGAAGTTCATCAATACCGTTTTGCAAAGCTTTTTCTGTCTGTGTGTCAACAGAAGATGTAGCTTCATCCAAAATAAGAATTCTTGGATCAGAAAGCAATACACGGGCAAATGCTAAAAGCTGTTTTTGACCCTGTGAAAGACCACCACCATTTGCTGTCAATTTTGTATTATAGCCATCTGGGAAAGCCATAATAAAATCGTGAGCCTGTACAGTTTTAGCTGCGGCAATACATTCTTCATCGGTTGCTTCCAGACGACCATAACGAATGTTATCCATAATGGTTCCACTAAACAGGAAGGAATCCTGAAGCATTACACCAACTTGTTTACGAATTGATTTAATCTGCAAATCCTGCAAATCAATTCCATCAATCAGAATTTGACCATTATCTGGATTATAGAATCGGGTCAAAAGATTTACGATTGTAGTTTTACCGGCTCCTGTAGGACCAACAATAGCTACAGACATACCTGGTGTAATTGTAAAATTAACATCCTTTAAGATTGGATTTCCAGGTTCGTAACTAAAGTTTACATGATTAAAGCATACATGACCACGAATTGGTGGAAGTTCTTTAGCACCAGGCTTATCAGTAATATCTTCAGGTTCATCAAGTAGTTCAAAAATGCGTTCAACATAAGCACCGGTTGTAACCATCTGATTGTAGAAGTTTCCAAGATTCTGAATAGGCATCCAGAATCGCCAGATATAAGCGGCAAAAGCTACAAGAGTACCAACAGTTACACTGCCACCATAGCCATCACCAAGCCATGCAATACCTGTAACATAAACAAGAGCAACTCCCAAAGTTGAAAGATTATCAACTACAGGCCAAATGATATTATTAATATTTACAGCGCGAATCCAAACCTTTTTACATTTATCGCAAAGTTCATTAAAGATTCTCTGATTAACCTTTTCTCTGGCAAAACTCTGTGTAATCTTCATACCATTCAAACTTTCACTTAGATAGGCTGTAAGATTTGAACGTTTATAACTTTCCTGTTTCCAGGCTTCATGCTGCTTTTTCTTCATTGAAAAAAGAATGATGAATAAAACAGGCAATACTGCCATACAGACCAGTGTAAGGCGAACATCAATTGCCAGCATAAAGAAAACAATAACTACAAGTGTAAACAAATCTGAGATAAGCTGAATGATTCCGTTGGAAAGCAATTCAGAAAGAGAGTTTACATAATTTACAACACGAATAAGAATTTTCCCGTGTGGACGGGAATCAAAGTAAGTAAATGTAAGAGCCTGAAGCTTTGTAAATACTTCCTTACGGATATTTACAATAATTCTCTGTGCAACACGGGTCATAAGTTTTAGCTTTGCAGCAAGTAAAAAGCGAACTACTAAAGTTGAAACAAAAAGGAAAATTGAGATTTTAATTAAAAGACCGTATTTTTCCCAAACAGTTGCAGACACTGGTAAATTCATTGCATCTGGAATAGCTTTATCAATAGCCATTCTGATTAAATATGGACTTATAAGGCTGATTCCTGATGCCAGAAGCATTATAATGCAGGCAAAGGTCATATATGCCCAATATGGTTTTATCCACTTTAATAAACGAGGGATAATACTAAGATTAAGTTTCTGTTCAATTTCTTCGTCCTGATCAAACTTGTTTCTCATTTTTTTACCCCCCCCTACTGTTGAACTTCCATTACCGAACGGTAATATTCATTAGATTTTAACAACTCTTTGTGTGTTCCCATTCCAGAAATCTGTCCATTTTCCAGAACAATAATTACATCGCAGTCCAGAAAAGATGAAACACGATGGGAAATAATAAAGCTGGTATGTCCCTGACTCTGCTTTTTAATTGACGCCCTGATTTTCTGTTCAGTTTCAATATCTACAGCAGATGTTGTATCATCAAGAATCATAACTTTTGGATCTGAAAGGAAAAGTCTGGCAAGAGCAATTCTCTGCTTTTGTCCACCACTAAGTCCAACACCTCGTTCACCAACAACTGTATCGTAGCCATCTGTAAGATCACCAATAAAGTCCTTTACCCTTGCCAGTTCTGCAGCTTTTTCAACATCTTCCATTGTGGCATCCTGATTTCCAAAGGCAATGTTTCCTTCAACTGTATCACTGAACAAGAATGCTTCCTGCATTGTAATACCAACATTTTTACGAAGATACTGCATGTTGTAATCACGAACATCTTTACCATCAATAAGAACCTGCCCTTCTGTTGCATCATAGTAACGGCACATAAGGTTTGCAATTGTAGATTTACCGCTGCCTGTTGGGCCAAGAATACCAACTGTAGTACCAGGTTCAATTGTAAAGCTTACATTCTTTAATACAGGAACTTCGTCATTATAAGAGAAAGAAACATTTTTAAATTCAACCTTTCCCTTAATTTCTGACTTACAATCAGCTTCTGGTTTATTTTTAATTGAAGGCTTTATCTGCCATAATTCAAAAAGGCGTTTGCCGCTGGCACCAAAGTTCTGGAAGTTATCTACAAGCATTCCAAACATATTGATTGGATTTGTAAATGCCCACATTAAACCGTTAAAAGTTACCAGCTGACCAATAGTCATTTCCTTATTAATTACAAGATAACCGCCAAACAGAATAAGGAAAACTGGCAGTATATTACAAAGAGTATCAATCCAGGGAGTGTATTTAACACGAACATCAGCATTTTCTACAGAAACATTTCTAAAGTTTTCATTATCCACATCAAATTTACTGATTTCATAATCTTCCCGGACAAAAGCTTTTACAACTCTGTTACCTTCAATGTTTTCTCCGACACGAGTATTTAATACAGCAAACTGGTCACGGACTCTCATATGGGAAGGTCCAATCTGGCCTTTAAATTTATCTACAAGAATGATTACAAATGGAGCAATTGTTAAAAATGCTACTGTAAGTTTCCAGTTGATTGTACCAAGTGTAATAATTGAAAAAAGATAAATAAGTCCGTTTTCTACAGACTGGTACAAAACCCAGGCTACAAAATGACGAACTTTATCCAGGTCGGAAGTAAGCATTGTAATAACATTTCCACCAGGAGCAGTATCATACCAGGCAAAATCCAGTGACTGGATATGCTCGTACAATTCTTCACGCATAGTTCTGATTACATTCTGTGAACAATGTTCAAAAATAACCTGATAAGAATAACGAAGAATGGACTTTGTAATTGTACAAACAACCATTATGATTATAAGCTTGAACAAAAGATTCAAATCTCTATTTTCAACTTTAATGACTTTATCAACAATATTTCCTGTAATGATAGGATTAATAACATTCATTGCAGCTACAATTGCACTAAGAGTTAATCCAGTTGCCATCCAGAATCGGTATTTTTTTAT
This sequence comes from Treponema sp., assembly GCA_016292805.1. Lineage (GTDB taxonomy): Bacteria > Spirochaetota > Spirochaetia > Treponematales > Treponemataceae > Treponema_D. Next base: position 3,913 of record JAEDFM010000008.1, read on the forward strand.
ATAACCCCATATCCATTTATACATAGATACACTCCATGAATTCTCTTATTTTTCTGATTTTACTCTAGCATTTCCACTTTATACATGATATAAAAAAGTCAGATTGAAATTGTATAAATCTCTATTCGGAGAGAGGATATAGGGTTAATTATTATGGATGAATTATTTGAATACAGCGATAGTTTAAATTCACCTTTTGAAGCATTTTCTGGTGACTGGAAAATGGTAAAACCACACTGGCATTATTTTACAGAAATGGTTTATCTTGTTAAGGGAAAACTGTATGCCGAAGTAGATTCAAAGCAATTCACTCTTACTGCCGGAGACATGATTATTTTCCATCCCCGTCAAATTCATTCATTTGCAGACTATATGGAAAAAAATGAAGAAGAACTTTTATTCTATGTTATTAAGTTTGACGACATGATTCTTACTAACACTACTCCAGGTTCTCCAAAGCTGCCAAAACTTCTGGATAATATTAACCGTCAGAATGAAGCACTTAATCTTATTACTGCTGATGAACTTAAATATAATCCTGTAAAAATGTATTTTGAACACTGTCAGTGGGAAGTTGAACATAAAGAGTTTGGTTACGATATTAAAGTTGCATGTACAATCAGTTTAATCATTACTGAACTTATGAGAATCTGGATGCGCAGAGGATTTAAGTTCTCTACAAAAGCAACATTTGACCAGTTCTCTTCTAAAGACTTCTCTGTTCTTGAATATATTGATCAGCATTCTGCAGAAAATATTAGTGTAGAAAAACTGGCTTCAAAATGCGGTATGTGTTATTCAAACTTTGCAAAACAGTTTAAAACCCAGTACGGCCGAACCTGTAAAGAATACATTGAATTTGTTCGCATTTGTAAAGCAGACACACTGCTTCTTTATACAGATAAAACCCTTGATTATATCAGTCAGGAAACTGGTTTTACAGATGCCAGTCATTTTATTCGTACTTATAAGAAGATAAAGGGCACCACTCCTAAGCAAAGACGAGCCCAAAAATAATTAAAAAAAAAATTAAAAAATTATTAAAACTGTATTGACACAAAATGCGGTTTCATATAATATAACAAACATCAAGCGGGCGTAGCGAAGCTGGTTATCGCGCTGGCCTGTCACGTCGGAGATCGCGGGTTCGAGCCCCGCCGCTCGCGCTTGAAGCCTTCCTAAACAGGAAGGCTTTTTTTTTGCCTGAAAATCTTCTATTATTAAACTTTAATCATACAAATAAAAAGATTTTCTGTATAAACTTCTAATGCCGGAACAGGTTCTGAATGACGGTACTAATTTCATAAGATTTTCCGATAATTTAAATATTATATGAAAAAACTTTTAATTCTATTTCTTACATGTTTTCTTCTCTTTCCTGCGTTTTCTGATAATTCAGACTTAATTAAACATAATCCCTGGGAACTGATGATTTACAGACCTCAGAATAATGGAGAGTTGAATACTGTCCGATGCTGGATTCGTATTACAGACATGGAAGATAATGATGTTACTTATACTGCCGTAAAAGCAACCTATGAATGGGTAGATATTCCTGATGTTATTAATTATTACAAGAGCACTTATTATTTAAGTGGCGGCATGAGTATGCATTTAAATATTAAACCAGGAAAATACAAAATAAGAGTATACACTCCCCCTGAAAAACAGAACTTTTTTCCTTGCGAAAATAAAGAGACCTGGGAAAGCAATGTTTTTTATTATGATACTGAAAATCCAACAAAAGTTATTTTTGTAACACCCACCTCCAATACAAATGGCTTCTACAATGGAGGCTGGTGGATTGATTACAAAGCGCCAAAATATGTAAAAAAACGGGCTTTACCCCACATTACGGAATAAATTGTATCGTATGTAATACAAAATACAATTTACTTTATCTTCTGGAACATTATAAAGATTACAAACAGCTTCCTTGTAGCAAAGCTGCTGTTCTTTATAAGTTTCTTCATTAATTACATGATCAGTTTTATAATCAATGATTGTAAAACTTCCATCTTCATTTTCTATATACAAATCTATAGAACCAGTAATAATGTTTCCATCTTTAAAAGTCTTAAAACCATGCTCGCTACGAACCTTTCGTCCAGCTTCCTTTGCAACCAGAATCTTTTTTCCCCATTCAGTATTCATAAAGCTGCTGCACACCTTTTTACACAATTCATCAATAATCTGAATGTTTTTTTCATCCAGTTTTTTAAACATAGATCCACAATCATATTTAATCTGTTCTGCTTCTACCCCATTAATTGTTTCTTCCAGATAAAAATGAACAAGAGTTCCAAACTCTGCAAATCCAAAATTTGTGTCAGGCTTTTCAATAATCTTATCAATTTCAGGATAAAGATCCTTTAAGTCTGATTGCTGGGAAGCTAATACTGCAGACAGTTCCTGATTATATTCCAGTTCCAGAGAGCTTGGACTTATTCTGTTTGATTCCAAAACCGGAGTTGTAATTACAGGAACAGAATCCATCCATTTATCAGCTTCCTGAATTTTTTCTGCTCTAATACTATTTATATTTGCAGCTTCTGCAAAATCCTTATACACAGAAATTGGAGCAATCTCCAGTTTTTCTACATCAAAAGGTGCACCAGAAACATATTTTTTAGTCCAGTCCCCAACAACAAGATCCGGATAAAAATTTTCTACAATTGGATCAAAAAGACTTTCTGTTTTTCCACTATGCTTACCCTCTTTAGTTACACCCCACTTTCCAATAATGAACAGTTCTTTAATTGCCCGAGTTGCAGCTACATAAATTACGCGACGTAATTCTGCAGTCTGCTTAGCCTCATTAACTTCTTTAATTTTTTTGAAAAAGAAGTTTGAAGCACCATCTGCAGGTTTAAAAGTAACGCCAAGACCTTCATCAAAATAATAGTTATTCTCAGTTTCGTTTTTTCCCTTTGTAATACAACCAGTCACAAAAACATATTCAAACTGTAAGCCTTTACTTTTGTGAATTGTCATTATCTGTACAGCACTGTCTCTTTCCAATGGATAAGTAACTTCTTTAGTATTAAGTTCTGTATCATCACTGGCAAAAGAAGATGATTCATTTTCTTTCTGAACCGATAATTCATCAATAAACCACGAAATACCATTTCCAGTTTCATCTGCTGTTCTTGCAATTTCAAAAAGCAAATCATACTGTTCTTCAAAGCTGTTTACATTAATATTAAGAATAGTTTCGTATCGGTAACCGCAGTCATACCACAAGGTGTTTAATGTCTCTGTAATTGGCTGGGACAAAACCTTTGTCTGCTGTGTATTAAAAAATTCCCTGGCCTTAACATAACGATCACCTTCCACAGAATCTTTTCCTAAAGCGGTGAGTATTTTTTCTTCTTCAAGAGGATTAAATGCCTGGAAAGTATAATCTGAATCACGGAAATCTATACAGTTTGAAAGAATAGTTTCCAGATTCTGTTCTGTAAGTCCAACTAAAGGAGAACAAATAAAAGCACTATATGCGTTAATATCAGAAGGATAAACACAAAGCCGCAAGAAATTATAAATATCGTTTACAGGAGCATCTGCAAATAAATCTGATTGAGAATCCAGATTATAAGGAATATTAAATCGTTCAAGCCATGGAGTAAGATATTTTCGTTTGGAACGGGATTTATCCAATATTGCAATTTTTGAATAAGGCACATTCTTTTGTATATGCAATTCATGAATCTGTTTTGCTATTGCATAAGGAATCTGGTTTTCTGATGATAAAACAAGATTTTTTTCTTCTGCAGTTTTAAAAGCTTCCCCCTCCACAAAATACTGTAAATGGGTTTTAACATTATGTTCGGTTAATTCTACTGCAGGCTGCTCTACATGATTTTTATCTACATATTTGGCAACAGCACTTAAAGGGTATAGAGCTTCAAAAGAATGTTCTGTTTTTTTAGGAAATACAGCCTCCAGTTCAGAGTCTTTGTAAGTACCATCTTCAATTTGATGTCCACCAAACATAATATTAAAGCTGGAAAGAAGTTCTGGTTCAGAACGATAGTTATAATACATTGGCTTAAAGGACTCAGAACCATTAATTGCAGCCAGGTCTGTTTTTAATTCATTGAATACAGAAACATCAGCGCCACGGAATTTGTAGATAGACTGTTTTTCATCTCCTACAAAGAACAGCTTATCTTTTACAATTCTTGATTTCAGAACCTGATGAAGAATATCTAGTGCATTTTCAGAATAAACAAAATCAGCCTCGCCCTCCATTTCAGAAAGTATAAAAAGAAGATCACGGTTTTTTCCGTTATTATCCTGAAACTCATCAATCATGATTTTGCTGAAGGCTTCTTTTTCCTGCTTGCGAATATCTTTCTGTTCTATAAGAATTCTTAGGGCAAGTTCTGTTACATCCGCAAACTCCAAAGCACCAGAAGTTCGTTTTAACTTATTAACTGATGAACAGAACTGATCCAGCAGAATACATAATTCTTTTGTATATGGATAGTCATTTATAAAACCAATAATACTGTTTATAACAGACAAAACATCTTCTTTAAAACTATTAACAATAGCTTTTAATTCTTTTCCGCCATTACATCTATCTGCAACCGAAAAATTACGCCACAAATCCAAATAACTATCTACAGTTTTTATATAATCCAGATAGTTTTTATCATTTTTATCAATAAATGATGTATCAGAAATTTCATTAAATTCAGGAGCTTCAATCTCCAAAAGTTTTTCTAATTCCTGAAAGTTTTCTTTATATTTTGATGCCAAAATATAATCACCATTAATTGCATTATAAGCAGAATTAATATCATTTATGGCATTCTGTACGGCCTTTATTTTTTCATTCCAGGCATTACAAATAATCCCGCTTTGATACTTTAGAGAATCAACAAAATAATCATCAGGAGTTGCTAGACTTGTATGTTTACTTATAATTTCAGCAAAGGTATCTTCTGCAAAAGTCTGTAGGCCAGCAGCATCACAATAGTACTGAATACCAGGATTATTTTTGTTTTTTAAAATAAAAGGCAGAGCCATATTTTTAATATTGCTTTTTGAGTCAGAAGTACCTGTTGAAAAATCTGGACTAATTCCATAACGGTTTGCAGCCTGCCTTACAATTCCACCACAATAAGAATCCAAAGTCTGAATATGAACTGTAGAAAATTCTTTTAATGCTTTTTCTGCATTTGTGCGCTGTTTTTCTCCAATAACTACGGATTTATCATAAGCAAACTTTTTAAGAGTCTCATAAATACGGGCATACATTTCTGCAGCAGCTTTTTTAGTAAAGGTTAAAGTCAAAATTGCAGATGCAGGAATATCTTCTTCCATTACAAGCCAGGCAAATCTTGTTGCAAGAACCTGAGTTTTTCCTGAACCAGCACCAGCAGCAACAACGGTATTTTCAGTTCTACAACAAACCTGCAGCTGCTGATTATCAAGAGGATGTTTTAATGCTTTTATATAAGGATATTTTTCTATTAATTCTTCCATGATTTCCACCCCTTAAAGATTATGTCCTGCAACCGTAAATGTAGAACGACATATAGATTTGAAATTACATTTAAGACAATTTTTATATACATTTACATTGTCATATTTTGCGTCCGGATCAGCTTTAGGCTTAAAATCACCATTCTTTATTTTTTCTGCAAACACATCCACATATTTTTTAAGCACAGCCAGTGTTGGCTCATATTCTTCAGGTGTTTTTGTTTTTCCCTTTTTAGGGAATACTTCATCCACAATAAGATTAGCCTCATTTTTCTGAATGGAACTAAAAATCATTCTGCTTACTTTTACACTATTATCCTGCTGTCTATTAAACAAAGTGATATAAACAGCACACTGAAAATCTTCCAGAATTTCAGTTTCCGGATCTGCCGTAGCTGCATCAAAGGTTGGAACCTTATTGCTTTTATAATCAACAATAGCAACATTGCCATCATCATCACATAAAATACAATCTATAGCTCCTCCAAGTCCATAATCTTTATCATTTTCTCTGCTGGCAAACCACTTTTCTGTATCCACAATTGTGTATCCGCCAAAGCTTTTAGAATTATCAGCCTGACAGAATCTGTAAAGAAAGCCCATAATAATTTCAACAAAACGATACTTTTGAGAATTCAATACTTCGTATGTAAGTGGACTTTGAGTATAATCATGATTTTCATCAATTGCCTTATTAACACATTTCTTTACCAGCTCTTCAACTAAAGTCTGATTTTCACCAAAGGAACCGTCAAAACAAACAGGAATCTTTCCTCCCAAATCCTTAAGTTCCTTAAAAAGCAAATCCATTGTTTTATGGGAAATATTTCCTTTAGCATAGGAATCTATTAAAGTTGCATCGATTGAATCTTCCTTAAGTTTTAAAACAGATTTTAAAAGCCAGAATCTTGCACAAGGGAAAAAATTTTTCAAGTCTGTCTGAGTTATTTTTATATAAGAATCTCCATCTTTTGAACGCTTTTCATTCATAAGATAATCAACAGCTTCTTTTATTTTTCCATCAGCAGAATATTCTTCTTTTATAACTTTTGAATAATCTGCAGTTTGTTTCCAGACTTCGTATTCCTTTTTTTGATTTTCAGATATTGCTACGGGAATTGACTGATTATTTATAAACCAGTTTTTCTCTGCTTTTATAAAGTCTGAATCATCCAGTTTATCTGAAACACATTCTTCCCTAACTTCAAAATAATTATGTGGAATTGCAAAGCCATCAAAAGAATTTTCACTGTAAGTATAAATTGTATTTATCTGTTCTGGAGTATCAAACTTTTTATAAAGAGATATATAAACTGGAGTTGCAGAATCTTCATCCTTTATTCCTAAAGCAGCCCGTTTTTGATTATTTAAAAAGCTTAACTGTTTATTGCTTACAGTAATTGCATTCTGGTTACAATTTATTACATAGTTATACTTAAAGGCTCCACAGGCAGCAACCTTGTAATCAAATATATTTACACCAATCTGCTTTTGCTGCGGAGTATAGGTTTTATTATTCAATTCATTAACAAAAAAATCATAAGGCCTATAAACTGCAAGATTTCTTGGTGTAATAAAATCTTTTTCAAGTTTAATAAGTTCATCAAGTAAAACAATACAGCTACTAAGAATATTATTTGCTTCCTGAGAAAATTCATCATCAACTAAAAAGGCCTGTTTGAATCCATTCCATGCTTTTTTAATTGCCTCAAAGGATGCTGCATCACAAAGACATTCAACATTTTTTCTTAAGCATTCATAAAATTCTCTTTCTCTATAGTCATGAGAATCTCTTTTTAAAGCTTTAATCCAGATATCTTTATCTCTTCCAGCTTCATAATTACAGATACAGTGATAGTCACTGCCTAATCTGACAACAGTTTCATTTAACTTTTTATCAGACCATGGAATAAAAGAATTAAGCAAAAGACTTCTGACTGCCGCAAATGAAAAATTTTCCTTTTTGCAGGCCTGTATATTCAAAAACACAGAACCTGCATTATTAACTGTATAGGAATTACCTGCTCTTACAACATAAGGAACACAATATTTTTTAAATTCCCTTTCTACATATGGAAGATAATTTTTAAGCTTTGGAGCATGTAAAGCAACCTGATTATATTTAATGTTACCATTACTGTTTTCTACAAGATTTCTGATGTACAAAACAGCATGACGCAATTCTTTACGGGCATCATCATATTTATAAACAACAGGCTTTTCCTCATTTTCTTCCATTTCGTACAAAATTACTGATGGAATATTTTCTAATACAGGCTTATATTCCTCGTAATCGGAAAACTGTTCAGGAAAGAAAATCATAAAGGTTTTATTTGCTGCTGAAAAATCAGGTGTAATCCAGGATGGTTCAAACATTTCTGTCCCAAGAAATTCCACATATTTTTCGTATAATAACTGATAATCCTTATCTTCCTCATCGATTATTTCAGGATTTTCAATGCATAATTTTTCAAATCTATCATGCCATATTTTTAATGCAGGTATATTTCCAGAAATCCAGTCTGCAAAAGAATAACCGTCACTGGCAAAAGCTGGATTAATTATACTCTTAAATAAAGGATTACCTTTTTCTGCTTCCTGTGCATTTTGAGCAATCAAATTATATACAAAAACCTTTCTTAAAAGTGATGGAATGGAATGCTTATCTTTTTCTGAAGCAACAACAAACTGTCTTTTAAAATCATCCCAGGCCATAAAACGGTCTAAACTTACAGTTTTTACACCGGTCTGCTGAAAGTTAGTAATAACCCACTCTGCCCAGCTGGTCATATCAATATCTGTAGAAAACACAAATACAACATCAGGATTTTTAATATTATCACATATAATTGAACCAATCTGGCTTATAGATATTTTTTTTATGCTCATACTTTAATTATAGCATATAAGTGTATCAAATTATGCTACAGGTAATGTTTTATTCAAAAAAAAAGCTGTCCTAAAGGAAATACCCTTAGAACAGCCTTACTATTATCAGAAAATTAATTCTTTCTATTTAATTTTTCTTAAGAACGCATCTTTATAGCCGTAAGACTTAAAGCGACTTAAAATTACACCATATTCATCCATAGAAACTGGCCCAATAAGAACCTGATAAGCTTTTCCACTAACCATTGGAACTATAGTCAAAGGATAGTTTTTAGAGTACTTATTGATAACATCCTGAATATTAGCTTCATCTTTAAGAACTGCAATCTGAATATAATATGCACCGCTCTTAAGATCACTTAAACTCTTAACAAGATATTTTTCCAAAGCTTTTGAAGTATTTTTAGCAGTAGCATTTACAGATGGATTTACTGTTACAGGAACTTCAATAACTGGTTCAATAACAGTTTCTTCTTCATCAGTAATTTCTTCAACTTCTTCTACTTCATCTTCTTCTGCATATGTATTTTCAGAAGGTTCCACTGGAACAAGAACAATTGCTTCATATTCTTCATCAATTTCTTCTTCCTCTTCTTCTACAGCAAATGCTTCTGGAGCTTCATTTTCACCTTCTAATTCTTCTAATTCGTCAGATTCTACTAACTCTTCAGCTTCAACTTCTTCTGACTCATTTTCAACAGTCTCTTCTGCAGTTTCTTCAGCTTCGAACTCTTCTTCCTCAAGGGCATCTTCTTCAATTACATTTAATGAAGGTTTTTCTTCAGGAATTGCTTCCAGTTCTTCCTCTTCAATGGCTTCTTCTTCGATTACATCTACTGGAGTTTCTTCAATTGTTTCTTCAACAGCTTCTTCTTCTGAATTTTCCTCTTCTTCTACAGCCTCGTTGATTTCTTCCAAGGCTTCTTCTTCAATAGCTTCCTCAGCAACTTCTTCTTCGATTTCTGCAGGAGCAGATTCTTCTACAAGTTCTTCTTCAGCAATTTCTTCTTTATCAGTTTCTTCAAGAGCTTCTTCTTCTACTGGTTCAGAAATTTCTTCTTCAGGAACAACACCAGGATCTTCGTCTTCAACAGCTTCTTCAGGAACAACACCAGGATCTTCATCTTCAACAGCTTCTTCAGGAACAGCTTCTTCTTCAGTTGCATAAATTACTTCTGCACCATCATCTTCAGTTATAGTCTCTTCTGCTGGAGTTTCAGCTTCTTCTGTAATTTCTTCTTCAACTGCTTCTTCCTCTACGGCTTCTTCTTCAACTGCTTCTTCTTCAATGATTTCTTCATCTTCTTCAGCAGCTTCTTCTCCCACAGTCTCTTCTAATTCAGCTGTAGTTTCTGTAGTTTCTTCAGCTGTAGTTTCTTCAGCTTCTTCAGACTCAACTGATTCTTCTTCAGGAGTTTCAGTTTCTTCTTCGGCAACAGTTTCTTCAACTTCTTCTGATTCTACATCAGTTTCGTTTTCTTCAATTACAGCTTCTTTTTCTTCAACAGCAGGAGCTGATTCTTCTATTGTTGATGTATTATCTTCTTCAGCTACTCCAGCTTCTGATTCAGTTTCATCTTCAAGTGGAAGCTCACCATCCGAACCAATTACAGCCGAACCACAGCAGCGTTCTTCCTGATTACTTCTCTTTGTAATTTTAACAATGTTATTTGCTCTTTTATCAATTCCAATTGCATCTGCAGCTTCTGGTGAAAGCATAATAGCAACACCTTCAGAAGGATCAAGGGAACCAATTACAAGGATTTCAATATTTGCAGTTCCATCAATGTTAGATACCACAATTGTATCACCAGGAAGATATCCTACAGTTTTTGCAAATAAACCAGCTGGCATTTCACCTGGTTCAACAACAACTGCTCTTCCATCCAAAGAAGGACTAAAAGATGCAAACAAAAAACAGCTTGCAACAACAGCCACTAAAGCTAATAATTTTCCACATAAATTATTTTTCATATTCCCACCCATCCTTAGGCTTTAATTGCTTTTTTTATCTCATCAAAAATATCTGCACTGATTAAGTACAAATCATTCTTAACATCCAATGATTGTTTACTTTTAATTGTATTCTTAGCTTTTGGTTCTCCAGTTTTTGTATAAACAAGAGTCCAGTCAGCTTTTTTTAAGGTAGCTTCGCCTTTTGGACTTAAACTTTCTGCTGTGTAATAAAGATTAATCTGAATAAAGAAGTTTGAATAACCCTCTTTTGCTTCCTTTAATCCTGCTTTCCACAATTTGGCTGCTTCGGCATTAGAATTAACTGCAACAGTTGGCGAATTTGTTACGATGTAGCCATTTTCAAAGAACATTTCAATAAGCTGATCTTCAACAGTATAAGACTGCTCTGTAACAGCTTCTGAAGTTTCATCATGCTGCAAAATCTGGAACGAAATCTGCTGTGCAAAGCAGAATCCTGCCACAAACATAAAAACCAAGGCTAAAATATTTTTCTTAAAAGTCCCCATAAAAACACCCTTTTTTTGAGCTTATAACTCTATCATTATCTTTTTCGGACAAAAAAATTATTGAGTTTAGAGTTTTTTTCTTACATTGAGAAAAACCTTTCAGTGTGATAAAATTACACATATCAGGTGGGAAATTTTCAATGGATAAACGTGTTTACATTATTGGTGCTGGTTTTGCCGGACAAACTATTGCCGACGACATTAAGCGCAAAAAGATTTTTGGAAAAGTAAATGCTTTTCTTGATGATGATAAAAAACTTATTGGCACAACCATTGATGGAGTTCCCGTTTTAGGTCCAATTTCCTCTGTTGCTTCTATTTTATCCAACTCTGATATTGATGAAGCTATTATTGCAATTCCATCTGCCCCTAATGAACGCATTAAAGAAATCTACGAAACTCTTACAAATAACGGATTCAAACATATTAAGATTCTGCCGGGAATCAATCAGGTTATAGAAGGTTCTGGTCATTTAGTACAAACCCGAGAAATTGATCCCCTGGATATTCTTGGCCGTACTCCTGTAAAAATTTCACTAAAACAGAGTCTTTCTTATTTACGAGGTAAACGAGTATTTATAACGGGCGCGGGAGGTTCTATTGGATCTGAGTTAGCTCGCCAGCTTTTAAGTGGAGGTGCAGAAAGACTTTATCTTTTTGGCCATGGTGAAAACTCTATCTGTCAGATTTTCCGTGAATTAAAGGTTTTACAGCAGGAAGGTGTTGGAGAAAAAGCCACAATTGTTCCTATTATTGGAGACATGGGTAATAAAGAATATGTTGATTACATCATCAAACAGACAAAGTGTAATGTAATTTTCCATTGTGCTGCCTATAAACATGTTCCTATGATGGAAGAAAATCAGGTTGCAGCAATTGAAAACAATGTATTTGGTACAAAAAATCTTCTTGATGCTGCTTTAAAACATAAGGTTGACCGTTTTGTTTTAATTTCTACAGATAAAGCAGTTGCTCCAGTAAGTGTTTACGGAGTTTCAAAAATGCTTTGCGAAAAACTTGTGCTTGATGCTGCAAAAAAAGCTTCTTCAAACCAGAATCTTATGTTTGTTCGCTTTGCAAATGTTTTAGGAAGCCGTGGCTCAATTCTTCCATTATTCCAGAATCAAATTGCTAACGGTGGTCCTGTTACTGTTACAGATGAAAAAATGGAACGGTTCTTTATGACAATTCCAGAAGCCTGCTCTCTTGTTCTTCAAACAGGTGGCATTGGAGAAAACGGAAAATCATATCTTCTTGATATGGGCGAACCAATTAAAATCATAGATATTGCAAAGCAGATGATAAAGCTGAGTGGCATGGAGCCTTACAAGGACATTGATATTAAAATTGTAGGTGCCCGTAAAGGTGAACGCTTGATAGAACCTTTGTGGCTTAAAGAAGAAAATCCAACTCCAACTAAATATGAAAAACTTTTGCAGCTGGAAAACAAGGATTATGAATCTGCAAGATTAGAAAAACTATTGAATCAGCTTTACCCAATCTGTTTTTATAAGGATGATGATAAAGAAATTTTCAGGAATCGTGAAAAACTTGTACAGATTCTTTGCGATGATTGTGAATCCTTGAAAAATTTTTACGAAGAAATTAAACACGACGGTCAGTTACGAACCGATATGCTCTAATAAAAAAGGTAAATAGTATGAGTGAAATAAAAGTTCCATTTCATAGAGCTGCAATTACAGACGCTGAAAAACAGGCTGTAATGGAAGTGTTAGATTCAGGATGGCTTACAACAGGAAAATATGCCCTTGAATTTGAAAAAAAGTTCAGTGAATCTCTTGGCGGTGGAGATATAATTTCTCTTGCAGTAAACTCCAATACATCAGGAATGATTCTGGCTATGGAAGCCTGTGGTGTAAAAGCTGGAACTGCAGTTATTACAACACCTTATACTTTTGTTTCTACAGCTGCATGTGCCCGTCACTTGAATGCAGATGTTTATTTTGCTGACCTTCAGGAAAACACTTACAGTATTGATCCAGATAAAATTGAAGAAATACTAAAAAAAGATGCAGAAAACGGACATAAAGTAAAAGCTATTGTTCCAGTTCATATTGCAGGAAATGTTTGTGATATGGAAAGAATTATGGCACTTGCTAAAAAATATTCCACACCAGAAAACAAGATTTATGTTATTGAAGATGCCGCACATTCCTATCCATCTAAAACAAAACTGGGATATGCAGGTACCATTGGCGATGCCGGCGTTTTTTCTTTTTATGTAACAAAAACTATTACTACGGCAGAAGGTGGTATGGTTTGTACCCGTAATCCAGAACTGGCAAAACGCATGACAGTAATGAGACTCCACGGTATGGACCGCACAACCTGGGACCGCTACACTTCTCCACGAGCATCATGGGAATACGATATTGTTGCACCTGGTTACAAATTTAATCTTCCAGATGTACTTGCCGCCATTGGATGCTGCCAGGTAGACCGTGCAGTACTTTTCTATGAGCAGCGAAAACGAATTGTTGAAAAATATAATCAGTCTTTTGCTAAACTGGATTTTATTCAGCTGCCACCTGATGGCGAAGGAAATTCCTGGCACTTATATTTAATGAGAATCATTCCTTCTAAATTAAAAATCACAAGGGAACAATTTGCAAAAGCAATGCAGGCAGCGGGATTAGGAATCTCTGTGCATTTTATTCCAATCTTCCACTTTACTTACTGGAAAGAACTTTACCCAGATTTTACTGCAGAAAATTTTCCAGTAGCAGAAGACCAGTATCAAAGAACTATTTCCATTCCATTGTATCCTGACATGACAGATGAACAGGCACAACTTGTAATAGATACAGTTACTAAAATAGGAACCGAAAACCATGCCTAGTGCAGCAACTAAAAAAACAGAAGAAAAAAAGACAATAATTTCTCTGGAAGCTAAAGGCTTTTATTCAGATTCAACCCGTCCAAATCTATTGTACGCAGCTTTGGTTCGCAGCCCTGCTTCTTCAGGAAAAATTAAAAGTGTAACAATCTCAAAGCTACCTGAAGGCTATTATTTTTATACTGCAAATGATATTCCTGCCAGAAAGTTTATGGAACTTAACAAGATTCAGGCAAAAATTTTTGGCTACGACAGCATTGGTTATAGTGGTGAGCCTGTTGGTATTATTGCAGGTCCTGATGAAGAAAAAGTATATGAGCTTCTGGAAGAAGTTTCTGTAAATCTTGATATAGAATCTTTGGAATCTGCCCTTAAAAATGTAATTAAAAAACAGCATACACCTGTAATTGATTTACGTAAAAATTCAGATGTAGATAACTTTGTTGAAGCCATCAATGATTTGCCATCTTTGGATACAGTTGTTGATAAAAGCTTAAAAGAAGAAGATCCAAATCAGACTGTTGCTACAAGAGAAATTAAAACCGGTGTATATAAAAAGAAATCTGAAGAAGAAGCTGATAAAGAATTATTTGATAAAGCAGCTTATATTTCTGAAGAAACCTGGAATGAGCAGCTAACAAATCCAAACTGGCAGGAAACTGCTGGTGCCTTCTGCTATATGGAAGGAGAAAAACTTCATATTTTTGCAGCTACAAAATGGACTCATGCATTACAAAAATCTGTATGCGAAATTCTTGATATTGATCCTCAACTGGTAATTATTCATAAAACAAAGTCTTCAGGCTTTTATCCAAATGGCGTATGGCGAACAACACAGATAGCCTGCCAGGCTGCAGTTGCATCTTATCTTTCACATAAACCAGTTAAGCTGGTTCTTTCTTCTACAGAACAGTTTAAATACATGGCTCCTGGCGTTGATACAGAAATCAAATACAAAGCAGCTATAGATGCCGAAGGAAAAATAACAACATTAAAAGTTAGCATTGATATTGATATTGGTGCCACAAATCCATTTGCTCAGGAAATTACAGACCGTATTTCTATTGGTGCGGTAAATTATTACAAAATTAAAAATCTTTGCATCAAAACAAATACACATAAATCAAAAAATCCACCTACTTCAATCACACTTAAAAATGTTGATTCTCAGGCTTTTTTTGCAATTGAAAATCAGATTCAAAAAATCTGCCATCAGACAAAATTATTTCCAGATGAAGTTCGTCTGATTAACAGTAAACCATTAAAACACTCCGACTTTCCATTTGACATTCAGGTAACAGAAATTGAAAACACAATTGCTTCAACTATTAAGTCCAGTGATTTTAATCGCAAATATGCTTCGTTCCATATGGAGGTTATTGACCGTGTAGAAAAAGACAGTAAACCTTTCTTTGCACTACCTTTGCGCGGAATTGGTATTTCAAGTGCATACAATGGTTCTGGTTACTTAGGAGACAGTAATTTCCGTTATGATTCAAAAATTGAAGTAACTTTAACAAAGGATGAAAAAGCAATCATTCATGCCATTAAACCTTCTGAAGTAATTCAGGATATATGGCGTTCAACAGTTTCTGAACTTTTATCTATTCCTAAACAGAATGTACAGATTGATTCTTCCTTTGAATATGACCAGCTGCCAGAATCACCAGATGATTCATTAAGTACAATTGGTATTGTTAATGAATTGATAAAGAAGTGCTGCACCGAAATTCAGAAAAAGCGCTTCCGTCAGGCATTGCCAATTACAAGTAAAAAAACAATTACTCCAACAGCAAAAAAAGCTTTTGATAAAGACACATTTAAAGGAAATCCATTCAGTTCTACATCATTTGCTTCTACAGCAGTTGAAGTTGAACTAGACCCTTATACTTACAACGAAAAAATCAAGGGTGTTTATATTACAATTAATTGTGGTGAACTTTTTGACGAAGCAGCTGCATTAAAAACAATCCGTCTTGAAATTCAGCAGGAACTTACAATGCTGGTAGAAGGAAAAACTGTTCAATGCGATAACATTTCAATACAGTTTATTCAATCAAAAGATAAAGCCGGACAGATTGGTGGACTTGTTCACAATACTTTACCTGCAGCTTTTTCATCTGCACTCTCTCTGGCTCTTGCAACCCAGCTTACACAATTACCTTGTACAGAAGCTCAGTTATTTGAATTAATAAAAGCCCGTAGAGCAGAATCTCAGATACAAAAATCTGAAGCAACAGAAGATGTAACAGCAGAACAGGAGGAAGCTAAATAATGAAAGTACCAGTTATTTTAAATGGAGAAAAAATTATTTTAGATGTAACTCCCCAGGAATCTCTTATGAAAGTTCTTCACAGAAATGGCTGTACATCTGTAAAAAGCGGTTGTGATAAAGGCTTTTGTGGTTCCTGTACAATTCTTTTAAATGATAAACCAGTTGCATCCTGCAAAATTCCAGCAGGTCTTGTAAAGGATAAAGAAATTGTTACATTAGATTATTTTTCTAAAACAGAAACTTATCAGGACATTCTTGAAGGCTTTACAAAAGCTGGTATAAAGCTTTGCGGCTACTGTAATGCAGGAAAAATATTTTCTGCTTATCAGATTCTTAAACTGGCTAAAATGCCAACCAGACAGGATATTGAATCTGAAGTAAAAAACCTGGCACCATGCTGTACAGATTTTGATACTCTTGTTAACGGCATCATTTATGCTTTAAGAATCAGAAACAAAAAAATTGAACGAATTACTAATAACAAGGAGTCCTAATCATGCCTAAATCTATTTTATATGCACATAATACAAATGATTTATTAACACTCCTTAAAAATAATCAGGGCTCTAAGGTTGTAGGAGGCTGTACAATGCTGGAAGAAATTCCAGACAGAACCGTTTCTACAATTGCCATTCCTGAACTATGTCAAATCAGCCGCCATGAAAGATATATTGATGTAGGTCCAGGCTGTACTCTTTCTGATTTACTTGAAGTTGGTCCAAATCATTTGCCAGCAATTTTATATGAAGCTTTAAAAAGCATTGCAAATCCAATCATAAGAAACATGGCTACAATTGGAGGCAACATCTGTAATGATGGAAATAAACTAACACTTTTTGCACCATTAATGGCTCTTGATGCACGATTGGAATATAAAAGTGCAAGCGACACTAAAACTGAATCTATAAGAAGCTTTAAACAGGTTCCTGAAGGATATATCTTATCAAACATCAGAATTCCATTACCAGATTCTGACATTGCAATTTTCAGACGAATTGGTCTGGAGCATTACATTACACAACAATCTGCCAGCTTTGCGTTTATGGCTACAACAGACAGAAATACTCTAAGCAGTGTAAGACTTGCCTTTGCAGGTCCATTCACTTTTGCCAGTAAAGATTTTGAAAACTCTATGATTGGACAACGATTACCCCTTACACAAAAGGACCTGTCTGACATAGAAGAAAAAGTTGCAGACGAATTTGCAAAGGCAGCCACAGACCAAATGATTTCAGATGTAATGAAACAGCAGTTCTTTAATTTGACTCGCTTCAGTTTTGAGCAGTTGACCTAGTTTTGTGTTTTGCTTCCCGAAACTAGCGTATAAGCATACAGTCTCTGCGTTCGCTTCGCTCACTACCTAGTTTTGCTTCCCGAAACTAGCGTATAAGCATACAATCACCGTAACTGAAGAAACGGTACTTGTTTTCTACGGCTTGTTTGTAGGCGCTTAGGATGTGGTCTTTTCCGGCAAAGGCACTTACAAGCATAATCAATGTACTTTCTGGAGTATGGAAGTTTGTAAACATTTTATCTACAACATTAAACTTATATCCAGGATACATAAAGATTGAAGTTGATGTAGTACCAGATTGAACCCATTCATCATTTGTGCCAGGCACGCCACCTTCATCAATAATTTTTTTTGCAGCACTTTCCAAAGTCCTTACAGAAGTAGTTCCAACTGCAAGAATAGGACGACCTTCTTTTTTAGCTTTATTGATTTTTTCTGCAGTTTCAACTGGAATTGTATACCATTCCTCATGCATTTTATGATTTTCAATTTCGTCTTCACGAACTGGAAGGAAGGTACCTAAACCTACATGTAAAGTTACAAAACAACGTTCTATTCCCATATCATCCAGTCGTTTAAGCATTTCTTCTGTAAAGTGTAAACCGGCTGTTGGACAAGCTGCAGAGCCAGTCTGATCTGCATAAACATTCTGATATCGCTCACTGTCAGTATCATCATCTTCACGACGAATATATGGAGGAAGAGGAATATGACCGTTTCTTTCAAACCAGTCTTCATCAATAGCAAAATCAAATTTCATGGCACGGAATTCTGTACCTGCATTTCCAGGAACATCTACAATCACGCCAACTGTTCCGTCTGGAAACTTATAATGCATACCAGGCTTCTGTTTTTTTGCATTTTTTACCATGGTGTTCCAGGTAGTGCACTCTTTATCAATTGTATTTAAAAACATGAATTCCTGTTCCCGGCCAGTTGTCTCTTTAATACCATAAACACGGGCACGACGAACACGACTGTTATTGAATACCATTAAAGTATCAGGAGTAATTAATGAAGGAAGCTCGTCCATTGAGTGATGCTCTACTTCCCCAGTTTCTCTATTTAAAACCATCAATTTATCCTGACCACGAACTCCACTAGGATGCTGGGCAATAAGTTCTTCAGGTAAATCAAAATTAAAATCTGATGTTTTCATTCCGTTATTCCTAATTTAAAACAAAGTTCCCTGGTTTGTACCACTGTCTGTACTTTTTAATCCCAGGTGTGTATAAGCCTTTGGTGTTACAATACGACCTCTAGGTGTTCTCTGAAGTAAACCACACTGAATCAAATATGGTTCATAATAATCTTCAAGAGTATCCATACTTTCACCAATACTGATGGCTAAAGTTTCTGCACCAACAGGACCACCACCAAAATTCTGTATGATTGAAAGCAGGATTTCCCGGTCATATTTTTCAAGGCCAAGTTCATCTATTTCAAGACGCTTAAGTCCATTATCAACTACAGCAACTGTAATCAGGTTACTGCCTTCTACCTGAGCAAAATCCCGCATACGGCGTAAAACTCGGTTAGCAACACGAGGAGTTCCGCGGCAGCACTGTGCCAAAAGCATAGCGGCATCATCTTCAATTCCAACTTCAAGAATACCAGCTGAACGACGAATAATAGAAGCCAATTCTTCCTGAGTATAAAATTCAAAACGAGGAATAAAACCAAAACGGGAACGCAAAGGAGAGCTTACACTTCCAGCTTTTGTTGTTGCACCTACCAGTGTAAAGGGAGGAATGGGAATACGAACTGTACGAGCCGCAGCTCCCTGACCAATAATCCAGTCCAGTTCAAAATCTTCCATGGCAATATAAAGCATTTCTTCAATGGCAGGTTTTAAACGGTGAATTTCATCAATAAAAAATACAGTGCGTTCTGTAATTGTAGAAAGAATACCAGCCAGATCCTTAGGCTTATCTAAAGCTGGGGCAGAAGTTACCTTAAAATCAACACCAAGCTCGTGGGCTGTAATCTGAGCCAAAGTTGTTTTACCAAGACCTGGAGGACCAATCAGCAGAAGATGATCCAAAGGTTCCTGTCGCTGTTTTGCCGCTTCAATAAAAGTTTTAAGATTCTTTTTTATACCTTCCTGTCCCAGAAAATCATTTAACAGTTGAGGACGAAGTGAATCATTATCTTCAAACGAATCTTTTAAGTCTGCCCGTATAATAGCACTGAAGTCTGTATTTTCAAAATCTTCCATCTTTTACCTCACCTAAGCCAATGAAACAATTGCACGACGGAAAAGTAAATCTTCTCTTTCCTTCTGAGACTTTTCTGTAAATCCAGCTTCTTTAGAAAGTTCTTCTACCAGCTGAGCAACCTTCTGTTCAACAGTGCGTTTATCGTAACCCATACTTGCCAGAGATGTAACAACATCAGCATAAGGAGCTGCAGCTGTAACTCTAACAACAGCACCGGAATTTTCAGAAATCTTAAGCTTACCTTTAAGAGTAAGCATCATTTTACCTGCAGTCTTTTTTCCAACCCCAGGAATTTTTTCAAGCATTTCCATATCACCGTTTTCCAGAACTTCCATCAAACGGCCACTGGAAACTGAACTCATAATTTTTAAAGCACCTTTTGGTCCAACACCATCAACCTTCAATAAATCCAGAAACAAGCTTCTTTCATCAGCACTGGAAAATCCATAAAGGCACATAATCATATCTGTATGCTGCAAATAAGTGTAAACTTTAGCCTCACTGCCAACTACACCAAGCATATCCAGATTTGAATCAGGGACACAAATATCCCATTCAATACCATTATTTTCAATAAAAAGTTGCTTTGGGAATTTTCCAGTAATAATTCCAGTAATTGAGTTGAACATAGTTAAAGTATAGTTGAAAAATAAATAATTATAAATAGGACAGAGAAGTAAATATTTATTGACTTATTTATTCTTAAAATATTCTTTTATAGCTTTTTCTAAATTCTGTTCTGTATTCTTTATTGCTTCTTCCAGTTCCAGCCCTTTACTTATTTCAACAACATCTTTAATTCCATCAACATCAGAACCGTCACTTTTTCCACAAAAAACTACAACAGGAACTTTGCCAGCCCGTTTTATAATTCCACCAATAGTTTTCCCCATTGCACTCTGCCGGTCAAAGGAACCTTCACCAGTAATAATTAAATCGCAGTCAGAAGAACGCCTTTCAAATTCACATAAAGAAAGAATTGTATCTATTCCACTTTTCAGCTTTCCGTTTAAACCTGCAAGAACACAAAATCCTAAACCACCTGCAGCCCCGGCACCTTTTTCCAGTGCAAAATCTGTTGTGCGCATTTTATTGAACAATTTTGATATATGTCGACAACCTTCATCCAGCCGTTTTACCATTTCTGGATCAGCCCCTTTCTGTGGTCCAAATACAGCTGAACATCCATTTTCACCATACAATGGATTATCAACATCACACAGGGCTTCAAAACTTGCCCCCTGTAATCTTGGATACATCATTGAAAGATCAATTTCCTGAACTTCAGTTAATGTACCACCTGTAGGTACAAAGGAAACTCCATCTTTATTATAAAAACAACCACCCAAGGCAGCCAGCAATCCCAGACCACAATCATTAGTAGAACTGCCGCCAAGGGTAAGTATGATTTTTCTAGCTCCTAAATCACAGGCAAAAGCAACAAGCTGACCAACACCATAAGTACTAGTTTCTTCAGGATTTTCCCTTCCTTTTATTTGTGGCAATCCATTAGATTGTGCAGCTTCAATAATTGCCGTCTTGCCATTATCAATAAATCCAACCAGACTTACTTCTTCTTCATATAAAGAATTCTGAACAAAGCATTTTACAATTTTACAGTCCATTGCAGACTGCAGACATTCTAAAGTACCTTCTCCACCATCTGCTACTGGCATGCAATCAATTTCTGCATCAGGTAAAATAGACTTAATTGTTTTTTCAGCAATTTCACAAAATCTAACAGCAGATAAACTGCCCTTAAAAGAATCTGGAGCAATAAGGATTTTCATAATTACACCTTTTAATTAAATAACAAACTTATAGCAATTAAAATAAGACTTGCAAAATTCATTTTTACATCACTTTCTATATTTATTAATTCTTATAATGCAAATGTGTTATAGCACCAGCCAGAGCATCAGCTGCATGGTCAGGTTTTGGTTCAGTTTCCAGTCCCAAAAGTATTTTTACATATTTTTCCACAAGAGCTTTATCTGCTTTTGTTGTTCCAGTAACAGCCTGCTTAATCTGATTTGGCTGATACTCTCCTAAAGTAATACAATGCTGTGCAAGGCATAAAGCACACACACCCCTAGCCTCCGCAACACTCATTGCACTTGTAGCATTTTTTGCAAAAAATAAAGTTTCCATACCAGCTTCGTCTGGTTTAAATTCATCAATAATAGCACACAGATGTGAATAAATTTTCAGCAGCCTTTGACCATGTGGTTCATCTGCACCGGTTGTAATACAGCCATAACTTACCATTCTGTACCGGCCATTTACATAATCCACTACACCAAAACCTGTATTAGCAAGCCCCGGATCTATACCCAATACGCGACGGATATTTTTTTTAGCTGAAATTTGTTTAGTATATTCACTTCCTGGCAAAGAGGAAAAACTTTTTTCTTCATAAATCATTATGTAAATTATAACTTACATTGGCTTTTTAAACTATTATTTGCCCTTTATATGTTTAATTTTTTTTAGATAATATACCTTGACAGATGAGGTATTTTAGATTATAACTTATTTCAGAAACGCAAAACTGGAGGTAAATAAAATGCTAAATTATTCAGATATTTTGCGTGGATTAACTGATACCATAATTTTAGCTCAACTTTACAAAGAAGACAGTTACGGCTATCAAATCAACAAAACCATAAGTGATTTAAGCGGCAAAACCTTAGAGCTCAAGGAAGCAACCCTATACACTTCGTTTCGTCGATTAGAAGAAAGCGGACTGATTTCCTCGTATTGGGGAGATGAAAACTCAGGGGCCCGACGAAGATATTACTCTATTACAGAGCGTGGAAAACAGGCTTATGAGGAAAACAAAAATGACTGGCAGTCAATCCAAAAAATCATGTCAAAATTAATTAATGAAAATTTAGACAAATAAAAATTAACGGAGAAGAAAATGAATACAAAAATTAAAAACTATGTTGATGTTTTATTCAAAGATATTCCTAACACAAAAAAAGCTCAGGAATTAAAGGAAGAAATACTTTCAACATTAAATGATCATTTTGAAGAACATATTGCAGAAGGAAAATCTGAAAATCAGTCTTACACAGAAGCTCTTGCAGATTTAGGCGATATTGATGAATTGCTTAAAGATCTTGAACCAGAAAAAGATTTGAAAGAAAAGATTGACCGTTTCAGAATCAAAAGAGCCCGCAATACCTCTATTGCAGTCAGCCTTTACATATTAAGCGCGATTTTTGTAATAGGTTTTGGTGGCTTAGGAGAATTATTGAATTCAGTAAATGTGGAAGTTTTTGGTGTAATTGGTGTTATATGTATGTTTTTGTGTATTGCAATTGCAACAGGTTTAATCATCTATACACATATGAGCATTCCCCAAGATGTAGAACAGTATATTTCACATAAAAATAACAGCAAAGAAATTCAGTACTCCGGAGACTCTAAATCACTCCGCTTATTGGCTGCATTTATGAAGGTATATTGGGTATTTGTTTTAATCATTTATCTTTCTGTCAGTTTTTCAACTGGAAGCTGGGGATGGACCTGGCTTATATGGGTAATTGCAACAGCAATAAAAGAAGCCATTTATATTTTCTTCAATACAAGTAATGATGAAATTGAAACTTATAACAAGAATTAAACCTAAGGGAGATTAATTTTATGAGAGGAAACAAAATGATTGGTTTTTTATGGATTATTATAGCAGTATGTCTTATTGCTATTTTGTTTTACAAGCTTAATGATGGCAACAAAAGAAAATATATTGCAATAAGTGATAATAGAGTTGAAGCTGATGCTTCTTCTAAGGCTTTACAACTTAGCAATTCTTACACTTTTTCTACAAGTGAAATTAATTCAGTAGATATTCAATTAACACATGAAAGCTTATACATTTCTAAATCAGCAGATGATAAAGTTTATGTAGAACTTTACACTTCTGTACAGAATACTCCAAAAGTAAACATTATTAACAACATACTTAAAATTGAATCAGAAAAAATGAAGATCCACTTTGGAATTTTCAGCAACCACAAGGTTATAGTTAAACTTCCGGAAAATATTGAACTTTCTGATTTTGATGCAGATGTTACCAGCGGTTCTGTTCATATTGATGATTTGAATCTTGAACAGGCAGACATTAAAAGTGCCAGTGGTTCAATTCATTTGAATAACTGTAAGTTCATTTTTGCAGATCTTAAAAGTCAAAGCGGTTCTGTAAATATTCAGAATTGTAACATTGATGAACTTGAAGCTAAATCTTCAAGTGGAGGAATTAAAGCTACAGGTGATTTTAATAAACTTGATTTACAAACAATTTCTGGTAGTGTTAATGCTGATGTTTCTACTCCACTTACAAAGAATAGCGAAATTCAGTCAACTTCTGGTTTAGTTCATCTTAGGGTTCCATCAGATTCAGGTATGGACATAAAATATTCCTGTATCAGCGGAACTTACCACAACAGAATCACAGAAACTTCTGGTAAGCATGGTAACGAAACTGTAAATTCCGGTGGTCCAAAAGTTGAACTTAGAACTACAAGCGGTTCTATTTATGTAAATTAATAGATAAGTAAAGTTTGGTTAAATGAAAAAAGCTCGTTGGAATACAACGAGCTTTTTTTTGGATTCTATTACTATTCCTCTGGAACGAAGTCGTCTGGGTATTCAGCTGTGTGGTATACGTTCTGAACATCATCGTTGTCTTCAAGACGATCAATCATTTTCTGAACTTTTGCAGCTGTTTCTTTATCAACTGGAGTATAAGCATCTGGAACCATTCCTACATCAGCAGAAAGTGTTTCGATTCCTTTATCTGTAAGAGCTTCAGCAACAGCAGAGAAAGCATCTGGAGTTGTTGTAACAGTGATGATTCCGTCTTCATTTACAACGTCATCTGCACCAGCTTCCAAAGCAATTTCCATTACTTCGTCTTCATTAGCTTTTTCAGCATCAATTTCGATAGTACCTTTTCTCTGGAACATACGAGATACAGAACCAGTTGTACCAAGGTTACCACCTGATTTATTGAAGATGTTCTTTACATCAGCAGCAGCACGGTTCTTGTTATCAGAAAGAACTTCAACCATTACTGCAACTCCACCAGGAGCATATCCTTCATACAAGAATTCTTCGTAAGCTGCTCCACCATCTTCACCTGTACCCTTTTTAATAGCACGGTCAATGTTATCTTTTGGCATGTTAGCAGCACGTGCTTTAATAATAACTGTACGAAGACGTGGGTTTGAGTTTGGATCTCCACCGCCCATACGTGCAGCGATAGAAATTTCCTTAATGAATTTTGTAAAGATCTTACCGCGTTTTGCATCGGCTAATCCTTTTGCATGTTTAATGGTGGCCCATTTACTGTGTCCTGACATTAGGAACTCCTTATTTTAATTATAGAATACTAATTTTATTCTATTAATTTATC
The DNA here is from genome assembly GCA_016292805.1 of Treponema sp. GTDB lineage: Bacteria > Spirochaetota > Spirochaetia > Treponematales > Treponemataceae > Treponema_D. The sequence goes on from JAEDFM010000008.1 coordinate 28,845, forward strand.
ACAATTAGAAAAGTTGTTCAATATTTTCTATATTAAATACTTTTTTACAAAATTTTCATTCCGCCTTATAATTAATATATATTTACTTCGGAGGTCCACATACTATGGGAAAACCAATCAATATTACTTTTACAAAAGATAACAAGGAATTAACAGTACCAGTTGAAGCAGGAAGCCAGGCTTTTAGTTTTATGCCAGAATTTTCAATCAATGGAAATAAACTGGTAGCTGCAAAAATCAACAATGAATTATGTTCTTTAGACTCTCCTTTGGAATACGACTGCAAGGTTGAACCTGTATATAACAATACAAAAGAAGGTATGGCTGTATACAGGCGGTCCCTTTGTCTTTTACTTGCAGCTGCAGCCCGTAAAATAAGTCCACAAACAAGGCTTCTTGTTGGAAACAGTATTTGTTATGGTTATTACTATACAATGGAAGGTCCTGCAATTGATGTAGATGCATTAAAAAAAGAAATGCAGAATATTATTGCCAGAGATATTCCTATTAGAACAGAATACATTTCATGGCAGCAGGCTGCAGATTTATTTGAAAAACTTAATCTTATTGAAACCCGTAAACAGCTGAACCACTGCTGTAAATCTAAGGTCCTTATAAATACCCTTGATGATTTTTCTGATATGTATTTTGGACCTCTTGTTCTTTCTACCGGTTCTTTACAGGTTTTTGATGTTATTAAATATCAGGATGGACTTTTGCTACGCTTCCCTAAAACAAAAACTCCCAGCATGCTTCCAGACTTTAAAGACGAATCAAAACTCTTTAGTCTTTTTAAACAGTACAAGGAATGGGGAAAACGAGTAAATGTTACATCAGCAGCATCTCTTAATGAACTGGTTGCAAAACGACAGATTAACGATTTTATTGATATTTCAGAAACACACCAGGAAAAATGCATTTCAGACATTGCTTCTCAGATTATTAAAAGCAAAAAGGTTCGCGTAGTTTTAATTGCCGGCCCTTCTTCATCTGGAAAAACTACATCTGCAAAAAAGCTTGGACTTGAATTGCAGGCTATGGGTTATCAGCCAAAGCTTATTAGTTTAGACAGCTATTATATTGGCCACGATAAAACTCCATTAGATCAAAATGGAAAACCAGATTTTGAATGTCTTGAAGCTCTTAATATTGAATTATTAAATCAGAATCTTATGGATTTGTTTGAAGGAAAAGAAATCATTGTTCCTTCTTATGACTTCCACACAGGAACTAGTTATTTTGAAGACAAAAACAAAATGACACTTGCTGATAATGAAATTCTGATTTTGGAAGGAATTCACGGCTTAAACCCAAAACTTACACCAAAGGTTCCAGAAGAGTACAAATTCAAAATTTACCTTTCTGCCCTTACTCAGCTTAATCTTGATGATCATAACCGCGTATCAACAAGTGATAACCGTTTAATTCGTCGAATTGTTCGTGATAATAACTTCCGTGGTAAATCTGCAGAAGGAACAATTGCAATGTGGCCTAGCGTTCAGAAAGGTGAAGAATTACATATTTTCCCTTTCCACAACAATGCAGATGCAATTTTAAATACTGCCTTGGATTATGAACTATCAGTCCTTCGTGTTTATGCTGCACCACTTTTAAGAAGAGTTCAGCCTTCTATGCCAGAATATTCTGAAGCACAGAGGCTTTTAAGCTTCCTTGAAAACTTTGCAACAATTCCACCAACTGAAGTTCCACCTCGTTCTATCATTCGTGAATTTATTGGAGGCTCAGCTTTCCACTACTAGAACGTTTAAAATAGATGGCTAAAATTTCGCCATCTATTTTAAGTCCCGAGTTTTTTTGCAAAAACTCTGTTTATTTACGTGTTCGCTTGCGCGAACGTTTTGTAAATCCTCAGTTGTTGAAACAACTTGCGGTTTACAAAATTAAAGAACGTTTAAAACGTATAAAATAAAAAAAAGAGAGTCTCATGACTCTCTTTTTTTATTTTAATGTATAATCAGCAAATGTTTTAATTGAAGCCAGATTTTCCAGCTGCTGCTTTTCTTCCATTGATAATGCAGCTTTATATTCTTCAAATTGAATTTCTTTCATCTTTTCAAGCGCAGTAGTTTTTTTCATGCATTTCTGTAAAACTTTTCTTTTCTCTTCAGTTACAAGTTTTGCCTCTGCCAATTGTTTTAATAATTCTTCTTTCTGATAATCAAGTAATTTTGTGTAATTATTCTGAGCAAGAACATCATCAAAATTTAATGATCCTTTCATTTTATTTTTTAAATCATTATATTGAGCTGCAATAATCTGAAGCTGATCTTTTATTTGAGTTTCCACAGCAATAGCTTTTGCTAATTCACCTTCAGCCTGCTGTTTTTCAAAATTTCTGAATTCTAAAACCTGAGCTAATTCGAATTTAAACTTCTTCATATTTATTCAGAATCAACAGCCTTTTGTTCAGCACTCTCTTCAACAGGTTTTATCAAGCCTGGCTGTTCAGAATATTCTTCTTCAGGAATTTCAATTTCTGCTAGCTGAGAAAGCTTATTTAATGTATCTTCCATTGTACAGTGTTCTTCAATTTCCTGTTTCAGAAATTCTTCAATAGCTTCATGCTTATCAATAGCTTTATCTATTACAGGTGAATTACCTTTTTCATAAATACCAGAAGTAATCATTGTTGCATTATCCTGATAAGTTGCCATCAATTCACGAATCTGACCACAAGCTTTTTTTGTCTGTTTTCCACTTACTCTATTTGAAAGACGACTTATAGATGCAAGAACATCAATTGCAGGATAATGAGAAGCCATAGCAAGACGACGATTTAATACAATATGTCCATCCAGAATACCACGGGCAGCATCTGTAATTGGTTCATTCATATCATCTGCATCAACAAGTACATTATAGAATGCTGTAATAGAACCTTTGTCATTTGTACCAGTTCGTTCCATTAGTTTTGGAAGCATATCAAAAACAGATGGAGGATATCCACCTTTAATTGGAAGTTCACCATTAGAGGTTCCAATTTCCTGCTGTGCCTTGGCAAAGCGAGTAACATTATCAATCATCAGTACAACATCTTTGCCCTTATCTCTAAAATATTCTGCAATAGCTGTACAAACATATGCCGCTCTTACACGACAGATAGCCGGCTGATCACCTGTAGCAACAACTACAACTGATCGTTTAAGACCTTCTTTTCCCAAATCAAGATCTATAAAATCAAGAACTTCACGACCTCGTTCACCAATAAGGCCTATAACATTTACATCAGCATCAGAGTTTCTGGCAATTGTGCCAAGCAATGTGGATTTACCAACACCAGATCCTGCAAAAATTCCAATTCGCTGACCTTTACCAACTGTAAGCAAAGAATCTATGGCACGGACACCAGTTGTAATTCGTTTATTGATTGGTTTTCTAGTCATTGGATTTGGTGCAGAAGCTACAGCAGGATAATATGTTTCTGGAACAAGCTCGCCTAAATCATCACAAGGTTTTCCTGTTGCATCAATAGTTCGTCCTATAAGACTCATTCCAACAGGAACCTGGAGTACATTACCAGAAGCAATAACTTCGCAACCAACTTCAATACCTTTTGTTTCGCCAAAGGCTGTAAGCTTTACATTTTTACCATTTAATCCAACAACTTCAGCTAAAATTGAAGAACCATCTGTAAGCATGATTGTACACATTTCTCCAATTTGAGAACGAGGTCCTTCACTTTCAATATCAAGACCTCTAACAGCAACTACACGGCCTGTATACTTAATGGTATCTGCTTCAACAACACTTTCCAGATATTTTACAAAATTAAATTCACGCTGATAAGAAGAACGCATATTTCCTCCTATTCTGCAGTAGTAAGTGGATCTGAACGCTTAATTGTTTTAAGTGGAGAGATTTCAAGAATTTTATTTTCAAGCTCTGTAAGCTGGCTGGAAATTCTTGCGTCAATTGAACCAAAGTCAGTTTCAACAATACATCCACCCTTCTCTACAGAAGAATCTTCAAGTACAGTAATGCCCTGAACATTTTCAACATGCTGAATAAATTCATCAACATGTTCTGTTGTAAGTTTTACATCTTCAAGATTAACGCGAAGTGTTACTTCACCACGAGTTCTAACCTTTTTAAGAGCAGCCAGAGTATTAGCCATAATAACATTTTTCTGGTTTTCACTAAGAATCTTAATAACTTTACGAGCCATAAGAATTACAAGCTCAACTATTTGGCTTTCTGTGTCCTGTAAAATTTCATCACGACGCTGCATTACAGCTTCCAGAATTTTATGCATTCGTTCAACAAGACGGTCAACTTCGGCTACACCTTTTTCATAACCTTCCTTATGACCCTGATCAAAACCTTCCTGATACGCATCATTTCTCTGACGGTCTCGTTCAGCCTGTGCATCTGCAATAATTTGTTCTGCTTCAGCTTTAGCTTTTTCAATAATATTGGCAGCTTCATTTTCTGCATCAGCTTTAATAATAGCAGCCTGATCAGTTTGTCGTTTTACTTCGGCAAAGGCAGTCTCTTCAGCTTTCTTTACAATATCATCAGCGGAAAGTTGAGCCTGACTAAGCATCTGCTGCTTTTCAACTTCCCACTGTTTTTTGAAAGCTTCTGCTTCACGACGCAAATCATCTGCAGTCGGACCAGTATACTCTTCTGGAACATCTTCAATTACTTCTTCTACAGGAGAATAATCCTTAAAGAGAGGTAACATTACTTTGTCTTCTGACTGTTTTGCTTCGCCTGGGCGGAAAACTGTTTTTGCCATTTTTTACATCATTCCTATAAACTAAGAAACTAATTCGTCTTCACCAGAACGAGCAATAACGATATCACCGTTATCTTCAAGGCGTCTGATGATAGATACGATCTTCTGCTGAGACTCTTCAACATCCTTCAAGCGGACAGGTCCCATGAATTCCATATCTTCCTTAAGCATAGATGCCGCACGTTTAGACATATTGCGGAAGATTTTGTCCTGTACTTCAGTATCCACAGATTTAAGCGCTTTTGCCAATTCCTGCTGATCTACATCGCGAAGTACCTTCTGAATAGCACGGTCATCCAGCATAACGATATCTTCGAATACGAACATTCGTTTTTTGATTTCTTCTGCCAAATCTGGATCGTCTTCTTCCAGAGATTCGATAATTGACTTTTCAGAAGAACGGTCAACAAGGTTCAAGATTTCAACGATAGCTTCAACACCACCGGCAGCTGTATAGTCTTCTGAAGACAATGTAGAAAGCTTCTTTTCCAATACTCGTTCAACTTCACGCAATACATCTGGAGATGTACGGTCCATTGTTGCAAGTCGTTTTGAAACTTCGGCCTGCATATCTTCTGGTAAGTTCTGCAAAATAACAGCAGCTTTTCCAGGTTCCAGATAAGCCAGAATCAAGGCAATAGTCTGTGGATATTCCTGCTGAATAAAGTTCAACAAGTGAGCTGGATCGGTACGACGAATAAAGTCGAATGGACGAACCTGAAGACTTGAAGTAAGTCTGTTGATAATATCGATAGCTTTCTGTGAACCAAGAGATTTTTCCAAAAGCTCACGGGCATAATCAATACCACCAGTAGTAATGAAGTTCTGTGCATTCATTAACTCCTGGAATTCTTCAAGTACAGCATCTTTAAATTCTGGATTAACTTTTTCCTGACGGGCAATTTCAAATGTTAAAGTTTCAACTTCATCTTCCCGCAAATGTTTCATGATTTCTGCAGAAACATCTGGACCAAGAGAAATAAGGAAGATAGCGGCTTTCTGACGGCCTGATAAGCTTTTGTAATCCTTTGCACCTTTATTTGATTTTCCTGTTCCTGCTGGTTTTAACTGACCAGGCTTTGGAACTGGCTTTGGATTTGATGTAGGTTTTTCTGATATTTCGTCTGCCATTCTATTCCTCCATTAACCAGGTTCTGATGAGCATAGCAACATCTTCTGGATGTTCCTTTGCCATAGTAATTGCGTTTTCCTGAAGTTCCATACGTCTTGTTTCTTCGACAGACATTGTAACTTCCATACCTTCTTCTTTTGCATCCCAAAGAGCTCTTTCGCGAGCAGCCTGCTGTTCTGCAAGAAGTCTTGCTTCCCGTTCCCGTCTGCGGCGTTCAACTTCACGGCTGATAATACGGAACAAGATAAATCCAATAAGAACAACAGCAATTGCAATAAGAACAAACATGATTGTTCTGCGGCGCTGAATGCGGGCAAAATAAGCATTATCTTCAGCTTCCTGTTCTTCAGAACGGTCATAAGCAATATTTGTAACAACAACAAGGTCACCACGGTCACGGTTATAACCAATAGCACCCTTAATTGATTTTTCAGCATCTTCCATATCTTTGCTAGATACAGGAGTATATTCCCGTTTAAGCGCACCGTTTTCTACAATTACATTTCCACGGTCATCTTTTACAAGTCTCCACTTACCATCAAGGTTTACAGAAACCGAAATCTTATCGATTTTTGGAGATGTAATTTCCTGTGTCTGTTTTGTATTGATTACGTTATTCTGTGTTACTCCAGTTTCTGTAGACTTACCAATAACATTAGACATATCTGAATAAACAGGAGGATTCTGACCTTCCACACCAGCAGGACCTTCTGGATTATAACCAGTACCCTGCCATTCTCTTGTTACAGTCTGTGATGAAATTGGAAGTGTATCACGGAATTCTGAATCATCATAAGGAGTATCAGGATTGTCTGCACGAATTTGAATTGGTGAATATTCTGTAGAATCACTTGTTTTCTGAGACATATCCATTTCTACAGCTACAACCATATCACGGCACCGGTCTTCGCCAAAGGTACGCTGAAGTGCATTTAAGATTTTTGCACGGATTTCAACTTCCTGTTTACGAATTAATTTCTGCTGTTTTGCAACAATATCAACACGGTCGCTTTCTGCCATTCCTTCAAAGTCGTTAATCTGATTACCTTCAGAATCTGAAATAATAAGATTTTCTTCTTTAAGTCCTTCTACAGCAGAAAGAATAAGTCTCTGAATACCAAGAATTCTTTTTCTATCATTCAGGAGGGAACTTGAAGGATTTACTTTAAGAATTACGCTGGCAGAAACAGGCTGTTGGTCTGCAGTAAAAAGCTGTTTTTCCGGAATAACAATATTTACATCAGCCATCTGAACGTCTGCAATAGATTCGATGTGCTGTTTTAACTGCTTTTGAATAGTATTTTTAAGTTTTACATTCTGGTCAGCATCTGTTGTGGACCATGAACGATCATAAAAACCTGCCCAAGGATCAACTGATGAAGGTACAAGGTTTTCACTGATTAAGATTTCGCGGATTTTACGTGCAGTTTTATCATCAGCTACAGTAATATAACCTTCTGTAGATGCATTTGCATCAACATTTTCCTGAGAGATACGATCCAAGATTTTTGTAAGAGAAGTTTCATCAGTAACTGGCGCATTAAACAAGCGTACAGATGATGGTTTAGATGACATTCTAGCTGCAACAACTACTAAAACAATAACAGCTGCAACAATGCCAATAAGAATGACTTTTTGGATTGGTTTCCATTTTCCCCAAAGCTCTTTTGCCTTGGCAAAAACCTTTTTAAACCATTCGTTCATTAGTTCCCCTCCCGTGAACGAATTTATAGAAATTTATACTAAATTTAATTAAGTATAACATAGGAGGGAGAATTTGACAACTAAATATATAAGAAGAGAACTTTATGAAACACTGTAAGAATAAACAAAAAGCTGAGAGTATTACTTATCTTGTAGTAGTAATTTCGTTCCAGTCTGTTACAAGACGGTCAATTACAGTCTGAGCAAGATTCAAGCTCATTCTTGCTTTTGACATTGCAATTGTTACATCATGTACATCCACACTATCAGGGTCTGTAATAAGACGTTCCTGAATATTTGAAACTTCATTCTGCTGATTGTTTACAGTATTTACGGCTTCAATAAGATAATCCTGAAAAGATTTAGAATTTTCGGCAGGGGTAATAGAAGCAGCTTTAGAATTTCCTGTTAAACCTGAAATCTTAGAAATGGGTTCCACGCCAGGTTTATTTGCTGTCAATGGAATTATTTTTCCGTTACCAAAATGCTGAGCATCAGTACGTACCATCTGTAAAGTGCCAAATTCTGCAATTTTCATATTCATCTTCCACCTGCCTATAACTCTAACCTTAAAAAATTACCCTGTCAACATTCAGCTCTTTTATAATTTTAAGAACTAAACTCTAAATTTATCTGCCAATATCAAGGGCTGCTGTAAACATATCTTTTGCACCGTCAATTACAGTAGCATTAGCTTCGTATGCACGGCTGGCAGCAATTAAATCTACCATTTCATTTACAATATTTACATTTGGATATTCAACATAACCTTTATTTGGACCAGACTGAATAGCATCAGGATGATCAGGATCGTAAACAAGGCGTCCCTGAGAAGTATCTTTTGTAATTTCAAGAACCTTTACTCCTTTACCAGGACCATTGTCCAAAGACTGTGGTGTAAAAGGTGTTCTCCACTGAGCAGATTTATCAGCAACAGGACCCATAACTACAGTAGACTTTTTAAAAGCTCCACCTTCCTGTGTTCTTGTTGTTGAAGCATTAGCAATGTTATCAGAAATAACATCACTTCTAAGTCGTTCTGCACTCATTCCAGTTGCAGCAATATTTATACTAGTGAACATTCCCATAGCAGTTTTATCCTCCTTTGATAAAACTGATAAACGGACATGTCAAGGCTTTAAGCGTAGCGTGCCTTGACGTGGACGTATACCAGTTCCAGGTTACCTCACCAATATTTATTTTTTCATTGCAGTAGTAATCTGGTCGAACTCAAAGCTGGTAAGCTGAGTTAACATTCTGTACTGCATCTGAATCTGTAAGATGTTGTTTGCTTCTGTTTCTGCATCAACGTTATTACCGTTGGCCTTAGCAGTTGCGGTGTAATCTAAAACGCGGCGAGGCTGAACATCTTTATAGTCATAAGGAGTATTAATCTGGATATGACGATGGTCGTTTGTTGTAAGATGAAAGGAATTTTTTGCGATTTCTTCTGATTCAAAAGCGCGTTTAAGTTCACTTTCAAAATTAACTACAGAGCGTTTGAAATTTGGAACTTCACTGTTAGCCAGATTGTTAGCTGTAACCTGATAACGCAAAGAAGTTACGTCCATTTCACGCTGCAAAAGATCAATTGAGCGTGTAAAAGAATTCATTTATTAAAAGCCTCCGTTTTATTTTTATTTACATCTATAGTCATTTTCGGAAGGCAGAAAAAAAAGTTTAGAGTTTTTTAGAAAAAGTCTTCAGTCTTAAGTCATCAGTCATCAGAGTTTTTGACACAGATGAACACGAATAGACACGGATTATGAAAAAAAATGTCATTGCGAGCGAAGCGTAGCAATGACACTATTCTGATGACTGAAGACTGACGACTGATGACTAAAACATACAGCTTTGAATTAGAGTATATATCTAGAAAGATCCTGACTCTGAACTACATCACCAAGCTTAGAATCTACATAGGCAGCATCAATTTTAATTGTTTCACCTTTGTGTTCATCTGCTTCAAAGTTGATATCAGAAAGAACCTTTTCCATAATTGTGTGAAGACGTCTTGCGCCAATATTTTCTGCACTGGCATTAACTTCTTCTGCAATAACACTCATACGATCAATAGCTTCTTCTGTAATATCAAGAGTAACCTCTTCTGTTGAAAGAAGTGCTGAATACTGCATAATAAGGCTATTTTTAGGTTCAGAAAGAATGCGCTTGAAGTCTTCCTTGTGCAATGAATCAAGTTCTACACGCAATGGAAAACGGCCCTGAAGCTCAGGAATTAAATCACTAGGAGCAGCAACAGAGAAAGCACCAGCGGCAATAAACAGGATGTGAGTTGTATCAATTACACCCCATTTAGTATTAACATTGCTTCCCTCAACAATTGGAAGAATATCTCGCTGAACACCTTCACGGCTTACATCCTGACCATGACCTTCACCATGAACAGCAATCTTATCAATTTCATCAATAAAAATAATACCGCTCTGTTCAACTCGTTTTTTAGCTTCATCACCTACTTTATCGTGATCAACCATAGAATCAAGAGTTTCTTCTGTAAGAATTTTGCGGGCTTCTTTAATAGTCATAGAACGCTTTTTAGAACGACCACCACCATTAATCATATTCATAATCCCCTGCATACCATTCTGCAGATCGTCAATTGAACCACCGGCAATAATTTCCATACTAGGCATCTGAGGATGATTGTGAACTACAATATCAACTTCTCGGTCTTCAAGCTTACCATCTCTAAGCATCTGACGGAACTTTTCTCGTGTAGAATCTTCAATTTTAGCTTCATCACTAGCCTGCTGTGCTGCTGCAGCTTCATTTGCGGCATTAAGCTGATTCAAATCCATTACAATTTCATTAGGATTTGCCTGAGTCATAAAGCTGGCTTTTGATTCTTCTTTCTTTTTTCCAGGAGATGGAGGCAAAAGCAAATCAAGAAGTTTTTCTTCAACAACTCCAGCAGATTTTTCACGAAGTTCTTCTTCCATTTCTGCCTTTACATCGTTGTATCCAACAGCCATTAAATCACGAATCATAGATTCAACATCACGGCCAACATAACCAACTTCTGTATATTTAGTTGCTTCAACCTTTAAGAAAGGTGCACCACAAAGTTTTGCAAGACGACGGGCAATTTCTGTTTTACCACAACCAGTTGGACCAATCATAAGAATATTTTTTGGAGCAACTTCGTCACGAATATTTTCATCCAGCTTTAAACGGCGGAAACGATTTCGCAAAGCTACAGCAACTGCCTTTTTTGCATTTTCCTGCCCAATAATGTACTGATCAAGTTTTTCTACAATCTGTTTAGGTGTAAGTTCCATATTTTCCATTTGAGTTTCCTAAAATTAAAGTTCTTCTACAGTTAAGTTCTGATTTGTATAAATACAAATACTGCCGGCAATCTTTAATGAGCGCTCAGCAATTTCACGGGCACTTAAATCTGATGAATCAAGATAAGCAAGAGCTGCAGAATATGCATAGTTTCCACCGGAACCAATAGCAATTGCATCATGTTCAGGTTCAATTACATTTCCATCACCACTAATCAAAAGAATCTTATCTTTATCAGCAACTAAAAGCATAGCTTCCAGCTTCTGTAAACTACGGTCAGTTCTCCAGGCTTTAGCAAGTTCAACTGCCGAACGCATAATATCACCGTTATATTCTTTTACCTTTGCTTCAAAGCGATCCAATAATGTAAACGCATCTGCAACAGAACCTGCAAAACCAGTAAGAATTTTTCCATCATAAATTTTACGAACTTTACGAGAATTACCCTTACAAACTGTCTCACCTAAAGTGCACTGACCGTCACCTGCCATTGCAACTTTTCCATTACGTTTTACAGCCAAAATAGTAGTGCTGCGGATTTTTACATTAGACATATATTTACTCCATTTGATTTTATTTACAGATATAATTAAATATAATAACTGGCATTTGAAAATTCAAACTTTTTTACACCTACTCCCCATGAGGATGTGCTTTATTATAGATTTCAATAAGTTTTTCTGTAGTTACATGAGTATAGCGTTGTGTTGTAGAAATTGAACTGTGTCCAAGCATTTCCTGAACAATTCTTACATCTGCACCATTATTAAGCATTGTAGTCGCAAAGGTATGACGAAAAGCATGTGGATTCACATGATGATTAGTGCCTTCAACGCCTGAATATCTGGTAATAATATAACGGATTCCGGCCACAGAAATAGGTTCACCTTTTTGATTTATAAACAGTTGATCTGTAGGTTTTTCTATGTGATTTTCTGCCATTACTTTTTTACGATCCTGATAATAACGAGCAAGAGCATTTCTAGCATCTTCACCAAAAAAAACCCGTCGTTGTTTATTTCCTTTACCTGTAACAATTGCAGAATGATAATTGTCCATGAAATCCGAAAGCTTAAGATTAGTAATCTCGCTGATTCGGCAGCCAGAGGAATACATCATCTTAAAAAGACATTCGTCTCTTGATTGCCAAAGCAATTCATTTTTTAAAGGAGTATTACAAAGCTGATTTACTTCTGCAGCAGTCATAAAAGAAGGAACTTTTTTTGGTATTTTTACAGTTTTAATCTCTATGGATGGATCCTTCTGAATATATCCAAACTTACGGCTATAGGAAAACATTGTTCTTACTGCAGCAATAAAACGATTGATTGTAGCAGCAGATTTTTTCTGTTTAGACAACTGTCCTACACAAAGGAGGATATTTTCTTTAGTTATTGTTAAAATATCAATTTCAGGAGTTAAAAACTGCATGAACTGTTCCAGATCATTTCTGTACCCAACAACAGTGTTATCAGACAGACCTCTAACAGTAGATAAATAAATTAAAAACTCATCAACTAATTCAGAAAGCTTCATTATTTGATTATCGGTAAAAATTTCCCAGAATGAAGATTTTATTCTTCCCAAGCCTTAGCTCGTTCTACAGCCTTTTTCCAGCCCTCATAAAGTTCCTTTCGCCTTGAATCTTTCATTTTAGCTTTGAAGATTTTATCTGTTTTAAGATGTTTTAAAAGTTCATCTTTATCTTTCCAGAAGCCTGTTGCAAGACCTGCAAGATAAGCTGCACCTAATGCTGTTGTTTCAACATTTTTAGGACGGCAAACCTTTGTATCAAGAATATCAGCCTGGAACTGCATCATAATATCACTGACACAGGCTCCACCATCAACATTTAAAGTATTTATTCTTGTACCAGAATCCTTAACCATTGTATCCAGTACATCCCGAACTTCGTAAGCTATACCTTCAAGTGCTGCACGACAAATGTGAGCTTTTTTAACACCACGAGTCAAACCAACAATAGTTCCACGGGCATACATGTCCCAATATGGAGTTCCCAGTCCAACAAAAGCAGGAACTAAATAAGCTCCGTTTGAATCTGGAACGGATTCTGCAAGTCTGTCAATTTCGGGTGCAGATGAAATAAGTTCAAGTTCATCTCTAAGCCATTTGATTACAGCGCCACCAATAAACACAGAACCTTCCAGTGCATACTCAACTTTGCCATTAAGGCCAAGTGCAATTGTAGTTAAAAGATTTTTAGAAGCTACAGGTTTGTCACCTGTATTCATTAACATGAAACAACCAGTACCATAAGTATTCTTTGCATCGCCTTTATTAAAACAGCCCTGACCAAAAAGAGCTGCCTGCTGATCTCCAATTGCCGAAGCAATAGGGACACTAAAACCACAGATTGCAGGATCTGTATTACAGTATATTGATGATGAATCCTTTACTTCTGGCAAAATACATTCTGGTATTCCCAGCAAATCCAGAAGTTCTTTATCCCAGCACAAATCGTAAATATTAAAAAGCATTGTACGACAGGCATTTGTATAATCTGTTACATGAGCTTTTCCACCACTTAATTTCCAGATTAACCAGGTATCTATAGTACCAGCTAAAAGCTCTCCTTTTTCTGCCCGTTCACGAACACCTTTTACATTATCTAAAATCCATTTAATTTTTGTTCCGCTAAAATATGCATCAATCAAAAGGCCGGTTTTTGCACGGATTTTTTCTGTCCAGCCATCCTTCATCAAACTTTCACAATAATCTGCAGTTCTACGGCACTGCCAGACAACTGCATTGTAAACAGGCTTTCCAGTTTTCTTATCCCAGATAACCACGGTTTCTCGTTGATTAGTAATACCAATTGCAGCAATTTCCTCATGGCGGATATCATTTTCTATCAACAAATTCTGGAGAACTGTAAGCTGACACTTAAAAATTTCTTCAGCATTATGTTCAACCCACCCCGGATGTGGATATATCTGTGTAAACTCCCTTTGTTTTGAATCAATAGGAGCCGAATTTTTATCATACAATACAGCTCTGCAGGAAGTAGTTCCTTCATCCAAAGAAATTACATAATTTTTAGCCATAAAATAAATCCTATAATATAAATAATATCACACTTAACTGAGGAATAAATAAAATTAATTATGAATTAGGAAGGAGGAATTATGAATTATTATTTAAATATTGTCCTATACATAAAGTTTTCCTCACAGTCCCGTTAGGGCGTTGCGTAGCGGCATTCTGTTACACACCCCCAATCCGTGTGATTATATTTTTTAACTGCAAGGAAAACTTAATCGTATTAATCCTCACCTTCCAAAGGAAGTACAGTTTCTTCCTCGCCAGATGTATGCAAGTAGTCACAGTCTGGATTAATGCATGATTTATATGAACCATTCTTTTTGTCGTACTTTTCTACCAGGAACCAGCCACACTGTGGACAGTACTGATCAATTGGCTTAAAGTGAGAAATGAAAGTACAGGTTGGATAATTTGTACAACCAAAGAATGATTTACCTCTACCCTTTGTTTTTCTTTCAACAATTTCACCACCACAATCCTTACAAGGACATTTTGCCAATGGAATTGATTTTGTGTTATGACACTCTGGGAATCCTGAACATGCAAGGAAGAATCCAAAACGACCAAGTTTTTTAACCATTGGTTTTCCACAAAGTTCACAAACCTTATCTGTTTCTTCATCAAGGAAGCCTTTGATACTTTCCTGATGTTCCATTACATCATCAACAGTCTTTTTGAATGGACCATAGAAATCAGCAATAATATTGTTCCAAACAAGTTCATCAGCTTCTACCTGGTCCAGTTCATTTTCAATTTCAGCAGTAAATTCTTCGTTGATTACAGCAGGGAAGCTTTCTACAAGAATCTTGTTAATCATACGTCCAAGTTCTGTAGGAACCAGCTGCTTGTTTGATCGAGTTACATAATAACGGTCCAATAATACAGAAATGATTGTTGCGTAAGTTGAAGGACGACCAATACCCTTTTCTTCAAGCATTCGTACAATCGAAGCATCAGTATAACGGGCAGGTCCCTGTGTAAAATGCTGTTCAGGATGGAAGTTATCAACATTAAGTTCTTCACCTTCCTTCATAGCTGGCAAACTTGAAGATTTATCTTCTTTGCTGGAAAGTAATTTAATTACCTGGTAGAAGCCTTTTTCTGCAATTTTTGAAGCTGCAACACGGAAAGTTGCATCACCTGCAGTAATTTCTACAGAAGTTGTTACCATTTTTGCATTATTCATCTGAGAAGAAACAAAGCGTTCCCAGATAATTGAATAAAGACGGAACTGATCATGACTCAAATATTCTTTAATGCTTTCTGGAGTATAAGAAACATAAGTTGGACGAATACCTTCATGTGCATCCTGTGCAGATTTTCCAACAGCATAATGAATTGGTTCTTCTGGTAATTCTGCAGGATGATTTTTTGAAAGCCAGTCTCTTACATCCGCCAATGCTGTTTCTGAAATACGAACAGAGTCTGTACGCATATATGTAATCAAACCCACATGATTTGATCCAATCTGAATACCTTCATAAAGCTGCTGAGCAATCTGCATTGTTTTTCTTGAAGTAAAGCCAAGGCGATTTGCTGCAGCCTGCTGTAATTTAGAAGTTGTAAAAGGAGCTTTAGGACGAACAGTTTTTTCTGTCTTTTTAATTGACGAAACCGTACATGGAGAATTCTTAATTTTCTCCATAATGTCTTTAACAGCATCTTCTGATTTTAACTCGGGAGCTTCACCTGCATATTTTACAAGCTGTGCTGTAAAGCTGGATTTACCTTTTGTAAAATCTGCATCCAAAGACCAGTATTCTTCTGGAAGGAAATCTTCAACTTCTTTTTCTCGTTCACAAATAAGACGCAAAGCTACAGACTGAACACGACCAGCAGAAAGACCATTTTTTACTTTTGTCCACAAAAGAGGACTTAAGTTATAACCTACAAGACGGTCCAATACACGACGAGCTTTCTGTGCATTAACTTTAGATTCAACAATTTCTCTAGGATTTTTTACAGCTTCTGTGATTGCTGTTGGAGTAATTTCATTAAATACAATACGACTGATTTTTGCATCAGTTTTATCTTTAAGGGCACGATTCAAGTGCCATGCAATTGCTTCTCCTTCCCGGTCATTATCGGATGCAAGAAGGACATTCTGTGATTTTTTTGCTTCCTTCTGTAATTCTTTTAAAAGCTTAGCTTTTCCACGAACTGTAATGTATTCTGGCTGGAATCCATTTTCAATATCAATTGCCATTCTTGATTTTGGCAGGTCTATAAGATGACCAACAGATGCTCTTACCACATAACCAGGACCAAGATATTTTTCAATGGTGTGTGCTTTTGTAGGAGATTCTACAATTACCAGTGTCTGTGGTGTTTTTTCTTTTTTCTTAGAAGTTTTCTTTTCTGCCATAAACCTTTCCTAAAAATCCATAAAGCCTTAATCAAACAAAGTTCCCTGAACTGGAATATCAGGCATACTCCGCTCCCCGGGAAGTTCTGTTAAAGCCTTACAAAAATCTTTATAGTCTTTTATTACCGGTGCACCTGCTTCCAGATACTTTTCCGGTGTATTTTCCATTTTATATTTACTAACCTTACCTAAAGCATGCTCTGCCTGCAATTCATTTTTTACAAGAGCAGAAATCTGTTCTGCATTTTCACCAAAAGCGGCTTCATGAAAAAACACATCTCTGCCATTTTCCAAAGCAAAATCTGCAGTAATTAAAGCCCCGCTTCCAGCTGGAGCCTCCACCACCAAAGTAGCACTGGATAATCCTGCAATTATTCTATTGCGCCCAACAAAATGCCAGGTTGCCATACCCATTTTAGGTTCGTATTCACTAATTATAAGACCGCCGCTCTGCAAAATCTGTGCCGCCATTTTTTTATGTGTGCCAGGAACTATTTCATCAATACTGCTTGGAATAACAGCAATTGTTTTTCCCAATTTAGATGCATCTATACCCTTTTCCAGATAATCAAAATATGCATCTATTGCCCCCTGATGGGCAAAACCATCAGCACCATTTGCCAGACCGCTTACAATATTTTTGCCATCCACTACAGCATTATATGCAAATTGTCTTGCAGCAGTTTTTCCAGCTGGACTTAATCTTCTAGTACCAACCACAGAAATGTTTCTTCCCTTCAAAAGACTGACATCTCCACGACAGAACAAAAGATAAGGAGGATCTGCTATCTGCCGCAAAATCTCCGGATAATCTGACTGAAAATTAACTATAATCTGGATATTTAATTGCCTGCAATAATGCAATGCAAGTTTAGCCATCCGCAGGTTTTCTTTTCCATCCCAAATCACCCTTTTTGAGAGCTTACGGCCAACTAAATTTTCAATATCTTCTATAGAATGTATTGCAAGAGTATTAGAACTGTCAAGTTTTTTAAATAAAATATTTTTCTCCCAGGAATTTAAAAATGTAATTCTTCCAAGAGAAAGATGTATGAGAATTTCGTCTTCTGATAAATTAGTTACTTGTGTCTTGAACATCCAGAACTTGTTTTTTATTTGCCTCAGCCTGCGTCTTTATGCTGGCAGATTTTGTATTCTGTATAATTTTATCATACATTTCCACAGATTTGTCAAAATCATAATCAGAATAATAAGCACTTGCTAACAAGAACATAGCATCAATATTCTTTGTATCAATACTTAAAAGTTTTTCCAGATAGGGAATTGCTTTATTTGCCTCTTCCAGTTCCCATACATAAAGTACACCAAGTCCATAAAGGGCACGAACATAACGATCTTCAATCTGAACAGCCCGTAAATAAGCTTCTTCGGCCAGCTTTAAATAGTTATATCTGATTTCTGTTGCACCAGTTCCACCATAATCTAATGCCTGATGACTCATATAGCCGGCACAAACTCCAACCCAGTAATAAAGATTCTGATTATCAGGATAAAACTCCAATGCACTCTGAAAACATTTCAAAGCTTCACCGTACATTTTTTTATCAAGATATTTTGTTCCCAAAATCTTGTACCAGATACCAATCTGCTGTTGTGCCAGCTGAATGTCTGCAACCCGCTCCTGATATTTTTCAATAGCCTCTTTATATTCTTCGATAGAAGTAGGATTTGAAACACCTTCTTCCATGCGCTGATATCGTAAAACAGTTTTATTTGAAACTCCGCAGGAAATAAACATTGAACCAGTAAGACAAATTAAAGCAATGCATCCAATTAGACTTTTTTTCATAATGATTACCATCCTTTTATAATTCGTTTTCAGGCTTAAAATATTTTTCATGGGCCTGCTCCAGCTGATTATCAGTTACATGTGTATATACTGTTGTGGTACTTAAATCGCTATGTCCAAGTAATTCCTGAACGGATCTTAAATCTGCTCCACCAGAAAGCAAATGGGTCGCAAAGGAATGACGCAATGTATGAACCTTAGAATTAACACCACTAAGTGCTTCAAGCTCTTGAAATCGCTTCCAAACACCTTTTCTGGAAATTGGATTTCCTTTGTAATTAACAAAAACTTCTGCAACATTCCGTTCTTTTACAAGTTTAGGTCGTACTTCATTTAGGTATAGCTCAAGTTTTTTTCGAGCTACTCCACCGAAGGGTATTAATCGTTCTTTATTACCTTTACCACGAACAAGTATTAAACCTTCTTCCATGTGAACATTTGCGATTAATAAACCACAGGCTTCGCTGATTCGCAAACCACATGAATAGATTAATTCATATAGAGCATCGTCTCTTTTGCCTAAATCGGTTGAAGTATCAATTGAGCCCAGTAAAGCTTCTACTTCTTCTAAAGAAAGAACCTTTGGCAGATTACGACTGGCTTTAGGACGATCCAATAAAAGTGCAAGATTTTCAGTCCAATATGATTTTCGTACCAGGTAATCACCAAAGGAACGAAGAGCTGAAATATCTTTTGAGATTGTAAGTTCAGATGCTCCGTCTGTTTTTCTTTTTACCAGAAAATACATAAGATTCTGAACAGTTACATCTCTAAGCTTAATTCGTTGTTCTACAAGCCAATTTAAAAATTCACCACAGGAGATTTTATAAGTCAGAGCAGTCTGTTCTGAATCCCGCTTTACAAGAATCAAATCAGAATAAAAATGATTTAATAACTCTTCTATGGTCATGGGCAACTATTCTAAATTAATGCCTCTGTCAAACTGAGTTTTACTCCAGATTGCAGGTTTGCTCAAATCGTTAGGATCTGACCATTTTGAATCATCTCTATTTTTGTTAAAATCATGCTTTACAGGCTTTGATTTTGTATCAAATAATGATTCACCCCATGATGAAGTTAATCCACTGTCAGATTCTGTTTCTTCTTCTTTGCTGTCTGCGAATAAATCTTTTTTAGATACAAATGAGCCACCAGCAGAAACACTAGAATTAGCTGATTTATCTCGAGAGAAAATTGAATTAAGTTCAGACATGTCAACAACATCATCTCTGCTAACATCAACTTTTGGCTGAGTAACAACAGGCTGCACAACCTCTTCTTCTTCAACCTTTGAACCTTTATCAAAACCAGTAGCAATAACAGTTACTGTAATTTTTCCTTCCAATTCTGGCTGTGTAACCTGTCCCCAGAACATGTTGTAATCTTTATCAGCAGAAGCTGTAACAATATTACAGATTTCACCAACTTCAACTAATGAAACTTCGCTAGAAGCACAAATATTAACAAGAATATTTTTTGCACCATCAATGCGGGAATCTTCAAGCATAGGATTGTTGATTGCAGCATAAGCAGCATCAGCAGCACGATTTTCACCTTCACCAACACCAATACCAAAAATTGCATTTCCCTGACCACTCATTGCATTACGAACATCAGCAAAGTCAGTATTAACATCACCTGGTTTTGTAATAATATTTGAAATACCTTCAACACCCTGACAAAGAATTTCATCAGCCATTTTGAAGGATTCTGTTACTGTAGTTGTGCGATCAATATTTGAGAATAAAAGCTGGTTAGGAATAACAATAAGTGAGTCTACTTTTTCACGAAGTTTTTCAAGACCTTCCTTAGCATTGCGCATACGAACATTACCTTCAAACTGGAAAGGCGTTGTTACAACGGCAACAGTAAGACAGCCTAAATCTTTTGCAATCTGAGCAACGATAGGTGCAGAACCAGTCCCAGTACCACCACCCATACCGGCTGTAATGAAAACCATATCAGCACCACGAAGGATGTTTGTAATCTGTTCTTTATCTTCTTCTGCAGCCATTTCACCAACTTCTGGTTTTCCGCCTGCACCAAGACCTTTTGTTACTTTCTGTCCAATTGGGATTTTTGTATCAGCATTAGAACGATTCAATGCCTGTAAGTCTGTATTTAAAACGATGAAGTCTACATTGCTTAATTTACGTGAAATCATTCGGTTAACGGCATTTGAACCACCGCCACCACAGCCAACAACTTTAATTACAGTCTGATTGTAATCACTGTTTGCCTGATCAAGCCCACAATCATCATTAACGATAGAAATTCCAAGATTTCCCATATATCCTCCCACTTAACGCAATTAAAAACCACACCTGCAGCTTTTAATTTCCCCCTGCGTTATCCCTTAAATATGCTCTAATATTATACACTAAAAAAACATCTTAAAGAATTTTTTTACTGGATTTTCATCCGATTTATTTTTTTCTTTTTTTGCAGCAAATACCTTTGTCTTACGACGGGTATCGCGACCTTTCAATAAAGTTTTATACGACATAACCAGACCAATTGCAGTTGCATAATCTGGGCGGCGGTATTTTTCTTCAATTCCACCTAAGCTTTCCGGAACACCAAGTCTTACAGATGATGTTTTGAAAACATTCTGAGCAAGCTCAATAACACCATCCATCTGAGCACCACCACCAGTAAGAATAATGTTACCTGAAAGTTTTTTAATCTGTTCGTTAGAGTTTTTAACAATAGCCGATTTTACCATTGTAAAAATCTGTTCCATTCTGGCCTGAATGATCTGACAAAGCTGAGACTGGTACATTACTTCTGGAGCACGACCTCCAACTCCCGGAAGAATTACTTCCTGATCAGTTTCTTCAGTAATATTATCAATCCAGCAACAACCACTTTCAATCTTAATTTTTTCAGCAGTTGAAACCGAGATGCCTGTAACAACAGCAATATCATTAGTTACAAGATTTCCACCAACAGGTACAGAAACAGTAGTAATTGGGGAACCACCAACCAAAACAATAACATCTGTTGTTCCTGCACCAAGATCTATCAAAATAGACCCAAGTTCCATTTCATCCTGATGACAAACTGAAAGTGTCTGAGCTAAAGTCTTTAAAATAACTCCATCCAGGTAATAACCTGAACGGGAAATTGTAGAACGAATATTTTCAATAATTGTTTTGGCAGCTGTTACAATGTGAACCTCTGCTTCAAGACGAGTACCAATTCTATGAACAGGATCTGGAATACCATTAAATCCATCAACAATGTAATCACGAGGTATTACATGTAGCTTTTCTCTATCTCCTGGTACTGGAATTGCAGTAGCATTTTCAATAACGCGGGTAACATCATCTGGGGTAATTTCTTTATTGTTTTTACCAGAAGAATTAACTGCTACACCACCCTTACAGTTCTGGCTTTCTATCTGTGATCCACCAATTCCCGTAATAACAGATTCAACTACAATACCAGCATCCTGTTCTGCAGCGGCAATAGCTTCTTTGATTTTATCTTTGGCGTCTTCAATATTTACAATTACACCGTTTCTTAAACCTGCAGATTTTACAGAGGCAGTACCTGCAATAGAGATAGCGCCGGTTTCTGAATCAACCTCGCCAATTGCAACTCTAATTACGCTTGTACCTATATCAAGTCCAACAACAACTTTACTGTCTGCCATTAAAGAAACCTCTACTTAGTTCTGTAAGATACTGAACCATATCGCAAATCAACTTCTGATACAGGAGTATCCAGCTGATTGACAATGTCTAATACTATCATCATATACTTTAATGCGTCTTCATTCAATGCACGGTCAGTAAGAACTTTAATTTTTGACTGAGAAGGAATTAAAGCCAGTTCATAGTTACCGTATTCTTTAGGGAGAACACAAATTTCAGAAATACTTGCAAAATACTTCTGTGGAAGAGACTGTATTTTAGAAATCTGATCAATAAGAGGACGGAACGTCTGAGGAATTCTCATTCCACCTGACATATATTCAACAGGAAGCCCTGAAATAATAGGAATTGAATTCAAGTCTGAATTATAGTTTTCTTTTGCTTCAAACAATACACCGTTTTTATCAATCTGAATTGGAGAAGAATGACCATCATTAAGTACAAAAGTAACTGCAACTGGATTTCTTTCTACAACATTAATAAAAATCTTATCTGGGAATTTCTTTTCTACTGTAACACTTTCGATTGCAGGTTCAGAAGAAAGAATTGCAGCTGCTTCATTTACATTAAAATCAAACCAGTTAGTTGTATTCATAACAAGAAGCTTACCGGCAATTTCCTGAGCAGAATACAGCTTTTCGCCACTAACAGTTACCTTTGGACTTGAGAAACTAGGCATAATGTATTTATAGGCAACAAATTCGCCTGCAAGAAGAAAACATAAAATACAGAAAATAACCTTTATGATTCTAATCTTTTTTTCAGCTTTTTCTTCCACATCCTTATTATTATCCACAAAGAAATCCTTCAGATAATCGTCTGTAACTGATAAACTTAATTCACTCATTTTTTTAATCCGCCTTATTTATATAACCATTATTTATATCGACTTTTTTTCTTCGCAACGTGAAGCATTCAAAAGAATCCCTGACATTGCCAGTGTTACAATAATTGAGGAACCTCCTAAGCTGAAGAACGGCAAAGGAATACCTGTTGTTGGGAACAAACCACAAACAACTGCGCAGTTTATTAAGGACTGCAGCAAAATTATAGTAACGCAACCAAATGCAGTATAAGCATCAAATCTTTTTGGACAAAGCATTGCGGTTCTATATCCTCTGTAAGAAAAAAATCCCAGAAGAAACAGATATACAATTACACCAAAAAGTCCCATAGCTTCGGTCCAGCCTGCAAAAATATAGTCAGCCTGAATTTCAGGAATACTGTTTATTCTTATAAGTCCAGTACCAATACCATTTCCCCAAAAACCACCTGCACTAATTGCTCGTTTAGCCTGAAGAATCTGATAATTTACACCGTTGGCATATTCTTCAGGTCTTAAAAATCCAATGATTCGTTCAAGTCGATATGGCTCCAGCGAAATCATAAGAACAAGACCTGGAATTGCTATAAATGAAAATGGAATAATCCATGTTATTTTTGCTCCTGAAACCAAAAACAATAAAAAACCAACAATAAAAATAAATAATCCAGTAGAAAAGTCTTTCTGACAGAATACAAGCACAAACATTAAAGTAAAGCCTACAACTGCAGGAAAAACTGTTTTTTCATCTGGATCCTCTATTTCGCTTTGTTTTTCAAAGTAATTAGCCAGAAACAAAACTACAGCAAGCTTAATCAATTCAGAAGGCTGAAAAGAAAAATTTCCAGGCATTCTGATCCAACGGCGCGCACCATTTTTTTCAACTCCTAAGGGAGGAATAAAGGTCAACAAACATAAAAGAATTGAAATAATAACAATTACTCCAACTATCTTTTTTATTGTATTCATATCCATTAAAAGGAATGTCAACAATAAAACAAAACCAATTCCAGAACAAAACAGCTGGCGGTTTACAAAATACATAGAATTATGCAACATTCTTTCCGCAAAACTCTGAGAACAGATGAACAAAGTAAAAATACCAAGTCCCCACAAAAGCAGAATAGAAATAAGCAGCCAGATATCAACTTTATGGTAATTTTCCACAGGGCGATTTGCGTAGAAAGTAAGCTCCATTATTTTTCTTCGCCTCCAGCCATAAGTGGAATAAGTTTTTCCAGTTCCATACTATGTGAACCTTTAAGAAGAATTACATCTCCTTCTTTCGCATAGGAATTAATATCATCTGAAATCTGATTGAAGGTCTCTTCTCCCTTCTGTTCAAACCACATTGCAGATTTATCATTTATTTTTGTAAGAACTTCATAAGCACATTCAATTTCGTTACCAACAAGATAAACATAATCAGCACCAGAAGCCTTTACTTCTTCTCCTAATTCTGTATGAGCCTTTACAGATTCTGCTCCCAGCTCCTTCATATCACCAAGAACAAAAATCTTTTTGCCCACATCTTTAAGACCACCGCAGAATTCAACTGATTTTTTCATGGAATCAGGATTTGCGTTATAACAGTCTTTAACAAGCATGATGTTAGCACCATTTTTAAGAGCCAGTTTTTTTATTTCCATACGGCCACTTACGGCAGCCATATTTTCCAGCCCGGATTTGATTTCTTCTGCGCCGATTCCTAATTCCTTTGCGCATGCAATTACGCCCAGCGCATTGGTGTAGTTGTAAGCGCCGCTTAAAGGAAGATTTACTTCTACTCCATCAACTGTAAATGTAGAACCAAATAATCCGTTGTCACTTACAAAAACCACACCATCATTTTCGTAAGGAAATTTTACAACCTTACCTTTTACATTTTCAGTACAGAAATCTGCAAAATCGTCTGATGAAGGAACAAAACAGGCCCCATCAGCTGGAATGTAATTAAAGCTCTTGCGTTTTTCCAGAGCAATGTTTTCACGGCTACCAAGAATACCAATATGAGCATTTCCAATATTTGTAATGATTCCATATTTAGATTTTAAAACCTTAGAAATTTCACCAATTTCATCAACACGGTTCATTCCCAGTTCAAAAATTCCAACAACATGATTAGCACGAATTTGAAAAACTGATAAAGGAAGACCTGTTTCAGAATTAAAATTACCTTTTGTATAAACAACCTTATCTTCACCGAAATGAGCTTTAGCCACACTGACCATCATTTCTTTTGTTGTTGTTTTACCACATGAACCAGTAATGCTTACTTTTATAAGCTTTGGGAATTTTGCAACATAACCTTCAGCTGCATCCTGAAGTCCATGCAAAGTATTTTCAACACAGATAATTACAAGATTTTCATTTTCAGCTGTCAATAAATCATAAACACTGCTGTTTTTTTCATATTCAGATTTATTAATTAAAACAACAGAAGCACCTGCTGCAACTGCCACTGGCACATATTTATGACCATCCTGGAATTCACCCACTAATGGAACGAACAAAGTATTCTTCTGAACCTGACGAGAATCTGTTGCAACACTGTTAAATACACAAGACTTTACTTTCCCAAGTAAAGTTCCCTTTGTAGCAGACAGGAGTTCTTCTAATGACATCAAGCTTTCACTCATTTCTTTTTCTCTCCTGTCATTTCTACACGAACTATATCTTCAGATTCAGCCTTGTGCATTCCTAATTCTTCTTCTGCAATTCTTTCAATTCTTTCAGCACTTGTAAGAACACTAATATCGCTTACCAGTTTTTTATTTTCCTCAATAAGCTTTGCTTCTTTTACTTCCAGTTGTTTGATTTCACGAAGCAAATCTGTATTTTTTTTAGCTTGAACCGCATACATGAACAAAAGTCCAGGAATTGCAGCTGTAATGAGAATAACTAAAACTGTTTTAAAAAAGTTGCGTAATTTGCGTCCCATATTAATATCCTATTACTCCTTCAAGATGATATGGAGTTGAATCTGCTAACTTGCGTATAACTCTAAGCTTTGCACTTCTTGAAGGTGAATTATCTTTTATTTCCTCTGCAGTTGGTGCAACTGGTTTATGAGTCAAAATTTCTGCACACTGCTGACCACCACAACGGCAGATTGCAACCTCTGGAGGACAAACACATTTTTTGCCAAGATTTCTAAAATAATTTTTGACAATACGGTCTTCAAGAGAATGAAATGTAATAACTCCCATTTTTCCGCCAACCTTCAAATCATTAAAAGCAGCATTCAATGCACCTGGAAGGCGTTTTAATTCACTATTAACAGCAATACGCAAAGCCTGGAAAGTTCTTGTAGCAGGATGAATTGGACCATAGCGATAATTACCAGGAACAGCATTCCATATAATTTCAGCAAGAGCTTTTGAAGATTCAATTCTTCCACCCTTACGGGCTTCAACAATAGCTTTTGCAATGCGACGGCTTAACTTTTCTTCGCCATATAAATAAATAAGATCTGCAAGTTTTTCTTCTGAAAGATCAT
This sequence comes from Treponema sp., assembly GCA_016292805.1. GTDB lineage: Bacteria > Spirochaetota > Spirochaetia > Treponematales > Treponemataceae > Treponema_D. Next base: position 54,968 of record JAEDFM010000008.1, read on the forward strand.
TAACAAGATCTGCAGCTGAAGTTTCACTTAATGGGTTAAGGCGCATATCAAGCTTTTCATCATAACGGAAGCTAAAACCTCTTTCTGATTTTTCATAGTGGAATACAGAAATTCCAAGATCAAATAGAATCAAATCAGGTTTTTCATATTCAGCAGGATAGTTTTCGTAAAACTGATTAAACCAGCCATTAAAGAAATGAATCCTATTTCCAAATGGAGACAGGCGTTCTTTTGCACGAGCTTGAATTACAGCATCTGCATCAAGACCAATAACTTCAAGATTAGGATATTTAGTAAGGAAATTGAATGTATGTCCACCTTCTCCTAAGGTAGAATCAATCATAACAGCATGATTCTCAAAAGGCTCACCAATTGGTGACAGATATTCGAGACATTCGTTTAAAAGTACTGGCTTATGTACAATTTCCATTTTAATAAAAATTCACCGGAGGCACCGAAAAATTACGGTGCCTCCAGCGAATCCCCTTCCACCCCAAATTTATTTATTGAAAATTAATATCAGTAAATTCTTCAGCAGCTTCCTTAAAAGAATCTTCACTGGCATCCAGGTATTCTTTATAAGCTTCTGACGCCCAGATTTCCACGTACTTAGCAATTCCAAGCACAGTACATTCTTTTGTTAATCCGGCATATTCACGCAAACTTTGTGGAATTGACAAACGGCCATTTTTATCAAACTCAACTTCCTGTGCAGGAGCAATCAACTGACGAAGAACCCTAAGATTCTTTTCCTTAAGCATTGAAGCACCGTTCATAAGCTTAGCTTGAAATATTTCCCATTCATCAGAAGTAAAAAGCCATAAGCAGCGTCCTGAACCTTTTGTGACAATAACTACATTTTGATTTAAGGCAGCTCTCAATTTACCAGGAAATGAAAGACGTCCTTTTTCATCAATCGCATTATTGTATTCACCAGTTAACAGATTCATACCCACTTATTACCACTTTTTACCACTATTTCCCACTTATTGACCATTTTATCCCAAAAAAATCTAAAGTCAAAGGGTTTTTATACCAATAATATAAAAAAGTGTTTATTTTTCCAGATTGTTACTACATACATTTATAGTAATTTTTTGAGTAGTATTTTCTTTACTTTTATATGTCAAATTTTTCAGTTTTAAACGAAAGCAGTCTTCACAACACATTAAAAATCTATTACGCATCTCAAACTAATGGCAAAACTGAAGTAGAAATGCATGGTCATATTTATGATGTTTTTACTGAAGATGGACAGGTAATAGAAATACAGACAAAAAACCTTTCAAAGCTTTCGAAAAAAATTAAAGATACACTGGAAAAAGGCTTAAAAGTGACTCTGGTATACCCTGTTCCAGCCACAACAAAAATAATCCTTACAGATGAACAGGGAAAATTTATTTCCAGCAGAAAAAGTCCTAACAAAGGTTCTGTTTATGATATATTTAAAGAGACAACAGGACTGTATAATATTTTATTGCACAAAAATTTCACTCTGGAAGTTGTTTTTATAACAATGATTGAACATAGAGTAAGAACCGAAGAACCGGTTCAAGCTAAAAACAACAGAAGAAGATTCAGAAAGAATTGGATTAAATCAAATAAAAAACTGGAAGAAATAATAGAAATTAAGCGCTTTAAAACAAAAAAAGACTATCTTTCTCTTTTACCACCTGCACTCCCCCACCAATTCTGCGCAAAGGACATAAAAGAAAGATTAAAGAGCGAAAAGCTGGCACCTGCTAAAATATATAATAATTCAAATCTTATACTCTGGGTTTTAAATAAAATGGAATTACTGGAATATACAGAAACTAGAAATCGAAGCAAATATTACAAAGTTAAATAAAAAAGGCGACCCAATAAGGTCGCCTTAGTTATTTCAATCAAGAAAGTTTTGATTACCAGTTGTCAGACATATCGTCTTCGTCATGATTTTCCATGTCGTACAAGTCTGTTACAGCACGAAGATCATCAAAGTATACATAATACTGACCACGAGCCTGCATTGGATTACAGTCTACTCTGAAACCTACAATACGAAGACCAGGTTTATCACCATAGTATACGCTGCTCTGTACAATTCCGTGTTCTCCATCTGGACTTGGAGGAACTACACAAGTAAGTTTTTTCCATCCAGAGAATCCCAAAGAACCCATATAAAGCTCAAAGTTGCTTCCGAAATAATCCTGAACTAATGCATAAAGCTCATGATCCTGGTTACGGCCACAAACCCACATAGAAATTGTTTTTACAGTTCCTTCGATTGGAAGTGGTCTACCAGCTTTAATTGTGAAAGAGTTAATACCACGACGGAAGAAATCAACCCGTACACCAAGTACCTGTGTATCTTCATCTTCTTTACCTTCATCTTCAGGTAATGGTTCTTTCATTGCAGGATTACCGTCAAAAAGACGACCTGTAATTACACCATAATCTGGAGAGATATGAACATTCCATGAACCTTCTCTTTCGAATTTATCAATTGATACTTCGCGCAAAGCCTGCATAGCAGAATCTGCACCAATCATTTCTGGATTTGGATCTGTTAAGCTAGAAGTCTGAGCAAAAACTAAACCAGCTGTTAATACAGCAACAAAACTAAAAGCTAATAATTTTTTCATTATTTTGCATCTCCTACTTCATCGTCATCTGTTGCACTACCAAAATCTACATCTTTCAATTCATAACCATCAAAAATGTATGACAATGAATTTGTAGTATATTTGATCTGATCAAAATAGATAACAAAATTATCAACATATTCAGAAGCATCTGAACGAACTCTGAATCCAATAAATGACATGTTTTCTGGACCTGAACGGAGGTGTGAACTCTGCTGAACCCAACCAGGAATATTTACAACAACATTTTTCCAACCAGAGAACAAAAGATTTCCTGCAGGAAGAACGTGTACTGTACCGTTAGCATCACGAACCATAACTTCAAGGTAATATTTGTAGTTTGCACCCCAAACCCAGAAATCCAACTGTGTTACGTTTCCAATGAATGGAATTTCGTATGGATTACCGTCTTTTGATGGATAAACTTCAAACCAGTTATCACCTTTACGGTTATATGCAATCTGAACACCATATACTAAAGGATCAGTATCTGTATTCGCACGCAAATTCTTCAAAGAATTTGGAATACCAACAGTTGTAACTGTTTTTGGATAATTTTCAGCAACGAAACGGCTTGTATTAATACTCCAATCCCAGCTTAATCCTTCACCCTTGTAAAGATAATTCTGATTTCCAATAGAATCAAAATTTTCCATTACGAATGTCTCTACACTCTTTGAACTTGGCTGAGCAAATGCTGGTAAGCCAATTACAAACAGACATGCAAGACCAACAAAGACTTTAAGTCCCCTTTTCATGCAAAACTCCTTGAAACTTTTAACAAAATAGATAAAAGACTTCTCATTATTTTATCGGCATAATGATTCTAAATTATTACTATTTCTTGATTATATTTCCTATGTTATTCTTTGTCAAATAAACAAGTAGGTTAATCTAATTGAATTTTTATTAGTATTAACTTATTATATCATCAATAAATATACTTGAGCAAATTGCTCAGAAAGGAAGTATTTCATGGCTAACGTTAGTTACAAAGAACTTGGTCTTGTAAACACAAAAGAAATGTTTGCAAAGGCTTTCAAAGGTGGATATGCAATTCCAGCATATAACTTCAATAACATGGAACAGATGCAGGCTATTGTTCAGGCTGCAGTTGAAACAAAATCTCCAGTTATCCTTCAGGTATCAAAAGGTGCACGTGCTTATGCAAACGCTACACTCCTCCGCTACATGGCTCAGGGTGCTGTAGAATATGCAAAAGAACTTGGTTGTGCAAAACCACAGATCGTTCTTCACTTGGATCACGGTCCATCTTTCGAAGTATGTAAAGACTGTATCGACAGCGGTTTCTCTTCAGTTATGTTTGACGGTTCAGCTCTTCCATACGAAGAAAATATTAAAATTACAAAACAGGTAGTTGAATATGCTCACGCACACGATGTTACAGTAGAAGCTGAACTTGGTGTACTTGGTGGTGTAGAAGACGAAGTAGCTGCTGAAGAATCAAAATATACAAAACCAGAAGAAGTTGTAGACTTCGTAACTAGAACAGGTTGTGACTCATTGGCAATCTCTATTGGTACATCACATGGTCGTTGTAAATTCACACCAGAACAGTGTACTCGTGGAGCTGACGGTGTATTGAACCCACCTCCATTAGCTTTCAACATTCTTGAAAAAATCTCTGAAAAACTTGGTGATTTCCCAATCGTACTCCACGGATCTTCTTCAGTTCCACAGGAATATGTAAAACAGATTGAAAAATACGGCGGATCTATCCCAGATTCAGTTGGTATTCCAGAAGATCAGCTCCGCAAGGCAGCTAAACTTGCTGTATGTAAGATTAACATCGACTCTGATGGCCGTCTTGCTATGACAGCTGCAGTTCGCAAACACCTGGCAGAAAACCCAGGTGACTTTGACCCACGTCAGTACCTCAAACCAGCTCGTGACGAACTCGTTAAGATGTACTCACGCAAGAATAGAGAAGTTCT
>JAEDFM010000089.1 GCA_016292805.1 Treponema sp.
AAGAATCTGACTCATTCCTAAAACCAGAACCCACACAGAATGCTGATTACAGCTTATTCTAAGTATGTCCCCATTAGAAAGCAGCTTTGCAAAATACAAGGTTTTTTCTGTCATTGTGGAAGAGTAACGGGAAATTTTACTTGTGCCTTTATCTTTTGCCACAAGAAACTCTGAGCGAAGTGCGTGATTTTCCATTTTTTCAGAAGAAACTGTGTTGTCAAAATAAACAGAACCGTCCCCGTGGATCAGAGTGATTCGGTTTTTTGTTTTGAGATTTTGTAGTTTTTCCAGATTACCATTTAATATGTAATCTTCCAGAAAAATGCTTTCGCTTTCCAGCTCGTTAAAAATCTGCTGTTCAAAGTGAGTGTACAAGTTTCCAAAAAACATAAAGGCACAGACAAAATAGACGAGGGTACCAACAAGAAAAGTGTTGATGAAGATTCTAAAGGTCAGTGATTTATTCTTCATAATATTGTTCTCCAAAGGCGTTGCGGAAATGTGTTCCGCAGAAGGGGTAGCGACCAACGAAGTGGGCGCGCAGGGGAAGACTTTCCCCTCCTAATTAAATTTATATCCAACTCCACGAATAGTTTCGATTGAATTTCCAGCGTCACCAAGTTTCTGTCGAAGTGTGCGGATATGAACATCTACAGTACGGCTTTCAACATCGGTAGAAATGTCCCAAATATGTTCAAGAAGCTGCTGGCGGGAAAGCACATTGCCACGATTTTTAAGAAGCAAAACAAGAAGATCGAATTCTTTGACTGTAAGGAAAAGCTGTTGATTATCATTAAAAACGGTATGCTGATTTTCATCAATTTTAAGGGAGCCGGATTGAAGCAATTCCTTTTGGCTGTTGTTTTTTTCGTAACGACGAAGAACGGCTTTAATGCGGGAAACAAGGGCCATCATACCAAAAGGTTTTGTAACATAATCGTCGGCGCCGGCATCAAGGCCTGTAACAATATCGTATTCGGAATCTTTAGCGGTAAGCATAATTACAGGAATGCCGGAAGTTTTAGGGTTTGAGCGAAGTTTTTTCAAAATGGAAATGCCGTCTTCCTGGGGAAGCATAATATCCAGTAGGAGTAGCTGGGGCTGACAGTCTTCAAGTGCACTCCAAAAATCTGATGGAAGTGAAAAATCTTTGACTTCAAAGTCCTGGCTGGTTAATGAATAATTTATGAGTTTGCGAATATTGTCGTCGTCTTCCAGAATATAAATCATAAGTTAAGTTATAGAAGAAAACTGTAAAAAATCAATAAATAGAATGTAAAGATTTCGTAAAATTTGTGTAGAACCAGGGGGACGGTTCTCTTATTCAATCTTATCTTCAAAAACTTTTTACGATGTGGTAAATTGCTTGTATGAAAGTTGCAATTTTTTTTGGTTCAAAGTCTGATAAAGACACAATGAAAAAGGGTGCCGATATTCTTAAAGAATTTGGCGTAGATTATAAGGCTTACATTATTTCTGCTCACCGTGCTGGTGCTTTGTTACATGAAACTGTAGCACAGGTTGAAAAAGATGGATGTGAAGTAATTATTGCTGGTGCAGGTCTTGCTGCTGCTCTTCCTGGTGTAATTGCTGGAGCTACAACATTGCCTGTTATTGGTGTTCCACTTGAATGTGTTTCTGACAAATCGAATGGCCTTGGCGGTATGGATGCTTTGCTTTCTATCGTTCAGATGCCACCACAGATTCCTGTAGCAACTGTTGGTATAAACAGTGCAAAAAATGCTGCATATCTTGCAGTACAGATTCTTTCTATTAAGTATCCAGAACTTAAAGAAAAGCTTCTTGCTTTCCGTAAAAAGCTTGCTGATGATGCAAAAGCAACTGGTTTGGATGTAGAGCTTTAATCAGCACTTTTTTTACACAAAAGTCTTAAATAGGTAAAAACTCTGCTTGTTATTTGGGCAAGCAGAGTTTATTATTTTAAATAGCATAATTAAAATTATGGGGTAATATTGCCCTTTTAAGGAGAATAGAAAAAATGGCTAAAACTGTTGCTGGTATCGACTTAGGTACACAGAGTATGAAAGTAGTTATTTATGACTACGAAAAAAAGGAAATTATCGAAAAAGCATCTTGTCCAATGGATTTGATTTCTGAAGCAGACGGAACCCGTGAACAGACAACTGAATGGTTCGATAAAGGTCTTGAAGTATGTTTTGGTAAATTAAGTGCTGAAAACAAAAAGACAATTGAAGCTATTGGTGTTTCTGGTCAGCAGCACGGTTTTGTTCCACTTGATAAAGATGGAAAACCTTTATACAACATCAAACTCTGGTGTGATACTTCTACAACTGCAGAATGTGCATACATTACAAAAAAAGCTGGTGGAGATGCTAAAGTTGTAAAATTACTTGGAAACTTAATGCTTCCAGGCTTTACTGCTCCAAAAATCCTCTGGCTCAAAAACAATAAACCAGAAGCATTTGCAAAATTAGCTTATATTATGCTTCCACATGACTATTTGAACTGGAAGCTTACAGGCGAATATGTAATGGAATATGGTGATTCTTCTGGAACTGCTTTATTCGATTCTAAGAACCGCTGCTGGTCTAAAAAGATTTGTGACATCATCGATCCTTCTTTGCTTGGTAAATTACCAAAACTTATTGAAGCTCACGAAGCTGCAGGTAAAGTTTCTGCTGCTGCTGCCGCTGCTTACGGTATTCCAGAAGGAATTCCAGTTTCTGCTGGTGGTGGAGATAACATGATGGGTGCTGTTGGAACTGGTACAGTTGCCGATGGATTCCTTACAATGTCTATGGGTACTTCTGGTACACTTTACGGTTACTCAGACAAACCAATCGCAGATCCTGCTAACGGTCTTTCAGGTTTCTGTTCTTCTACAGGCGGATGGTTACCACTTCTTTGTACAATGAACTGTACAGTTGCTACAGAATTTGTACGAGGTCTTTTCCAGATGGATGTTAAAGAACTTGATGGCGAAGCTGCAAAAGCACCATGTGGTTCAGAAGGTGTAATCGTTGTTCCATTCTTCAACGGTGAAAGAACTCCTAACTTACCAAACGGCCGTGCTT
>JAEDFM010000042.1 GCA_016292805.1 Treponema sp.
GACCACCAGCACCAGCTCATAAACCTTCCGCTCCAGAACACAGACCACCAGCACCAGCTCATAAACCTTCCGCTCCAGAACACAGACCACCAGCACCTCGCCCTTCCCACAAGACACCAAAGCCTCACATCCATAAGCCAGCCCCAGTTCCTGCTCCAGCTCCCAAAAGACCAAAGCAGCAGCGCCCATTAAAACGCCGCAGATGCAACACTCACGGATTTTACGAATACGAATGGAATGACGACGCCGAATGTCCAAAATGCCATCACCACACCGCAAGAGTAAGAGTAAATCTTTGTTTTTAGATTTTTAGCGTGTTCTATCGTATACTTAAAGCGTTCTAACGCTTTAAGTAAACCATTAACAACATAATATCACTATTACGGATACCTGAAATTCTGTTTGCCTGTCCCAAAGTTACCGGACGAACCTGTTCCAGTTTCAGGCGGGATTCGGCAGACAGGGAAGGAATTGAACCATAGTCAAAGTCGTCAGGAATGTGTGTATTTTCCATTTTATGGAGTTTTTCTACACGCTTATCCTGCTTTTCTATATAGTATTTATACTTAGCTTCAATCTTAGCTTCTTCCCATTCCTTTTCAGGATATCCTGGGTTTTCCATATCTGGCTTCTTAAGCAGCTGTGCTTCCATTTCTGCAAGGCGAGCATATTTAGCTTCAATAGCATCATACTGAGCCTGAGTTTTTAGACCACATTCCAGTGCATATTTTGCCAGACGACGGTCTGCAGTATCGTGACGAAGCTTAAGTCTGTATTCTGCACGGGCAGTAAACATACGGTAAGGCTCTTTTGTACCAAGAGTTACAAGGTCATCAATCAATACACCAATGTAACCTTCATCACGACCAATAATTACAGGCTTATATTCAGGAATGACTTCAAACTTATCATATCCTGCATCATGCTGAATTTTAGAAATATACTGATTAAGTTCTTTTGTTTCTCTGTCGCTGATTTGGGCAAACAGATGTTTTTCTTCTGCAGTCATATCAGCTTTAGGACGGAAAGCACCAGGCTCTGTACTTGAAGGAACACCATTCATTGTTCCAGGAATTGCCGCCATAGGTCCACAAGTCTGAATATGAGCCTTTGCGTAAAGTCCTGCATTCATACCAGCAACCATACCCTGACCAGCAGCTTCCTCGTAACCGGAAGTACCGTTAATCTGTCCAGCATCAAAAAGACCAGCAACACGTTTTGTTTCCAATGAAGGATAAAGCTGAGTTGGTTCTACAAAGTCATATTCAACAGCATAACCAGGACGACTCTGAACTGCATTTTCAAAACCAGGCATTGTGCGCATAAAAGCATCCTGAACACATTCAGGAAGAGATGAAGAAAAGCCGTTTAAGTACATTTCTTCAGTTTCCAAACCTTCTGGTTCTACGAAAATCTGATGGCGGTCTCTTTCTGTAAAACGCATAACCTTGTCTTCAATTGAAGGACAGTAACGAGGACCAATACCACTGATTTTTCCGCTGTACAATGGAGAGCGTCCAATATTATCGCGAATGATTTTATGAGTTTCTTCGTTTGTATAAACAATGTGGCAAGGCACCATTGGTCGTTCAACTTTTTCAGTTTCAAAGCTGAATGGAACAACTTCTTCGTCTCCGGCCTGTTCTTCAATTTTAGAAAAATCAATTGTTTTGCGGAGGATTCTAGGAGGCGTACCTGTCTTTAAGCGGCCGGTTGTAAATCCAAGTCGGTGAAGGCTTTCTGTAAGACCATAAGCTGCAGGCTCCCCTACACGACCACAAGGTGCATCATATTCACCAATAAAAATACGGCCACCAAGGAAAGTTCCTGTTGTAAGAACAACAGCGCGAACTGGAATGATGCGGCCACGTTCAGTAACAACACCTGTAACCTTCTGGCGCATACCGGAGCAGGCAGCTTCTGTTTCGCCTGCGTGGCGGCTTTCCCCAGGAATTGTTCCCTTTTCTGCAGCAGAGTCTGCGTTTGGAGGAAGAGGTGTAGAAGACGCTGTTGTCAAAATATCAATTACAGTGTCCATTAATGTATAAAGATTTTCCTGTTTTTCGCAGGTTTTACGGGCAAGCTGAGAATATGTAATTTTGTCAGCCTGAGAACGAGGAGCCTGAACTGCAGGACCACGGCTCTTATTCAGCATACGGAACTGAATCATGGAGTGGTCAATAAGTTTTCCCATTTCTCCACCAAGAGCATCAATTTCACGAACAATGTTTCCTTTAGCAATACCACCAATTGAAGGGTTACAGCTCATTCGTCCAATAGCATCTGGAGACTGAGTAATTAAAACAGTTCTTAATCCCATTCTGGCACAAGCAAGGCCAGCTTCAATTCCGGCATGACCAGCACCAACTACGGCAACATCGTAATAATCGTAAAACATATTATAGCATTATAGTAAAAAGAGAGACTTTGTACAAACAAGAAAATCAACTTAAGAATTCAGAATCAATACAGCTAATTCAGCAGGGGTCGACACAGTAGTTTTTGCACCGTGTTCCAAAAGAAAATCTTTTCCTCTGAATCCCCACTCTACACCAATTGCATCTATTCCCGCATTTATTCCAGTTTGAATATCAACATCAGAATCCCCAATAAATACAGTTTGAGCTTTGATATTATCGTCCAAAGGGGACAGACCCCATTTACCCAAAAGCTGATATACTCCATCTGGCGCAGGTTTAACAGGGATAGAGTCCTTTCCTCCGCTTACAAAATCAAACAGCCCCGGAAAATACTTCTGACACAAAGTAACAGCAGCTACTTCATCTTTGTTTGTATTAACTCCGGTTTTTACTCCAGCCTTTCGTAAAACCCTAAGACATTCTACCATTCCTTCATAAGGTCCGGTTTTTTGTGCAGAATGAGAACGGTAATACTCTACAAATTCATCATAAACAGCTTTATATTCTGGATTTTCTCTGCCACCAGGGACAGCCCTTTCTACCAGCTTTGCAATCCCATTTCCCACCATATATTTTACTTTTTCAGTTTCATGAACCTGCATTCCATGAACAGCAAGAACATGATTGATTGCAGCTGCAAGATCATCAAGAGTATTTAATATAGTTCCATCTAAATCAAAAATTGCCACAGAATATTTCATCTTTTCACCTTAATAGTAGCTGCATAAGCACTGTTACAAAGACAAGTACAGCAGATACAATAAACAAAGTTTCAATTCCCAGTTTTGCCAGATTACGCCACCAAAAAGAGCAATAACAATTGTAATCATATGATAACAGAAATTCCAGTGGAAATTGTAGCCATCTATTTTAATATTTTAGCCTGCCAGCACCATAAACACCGTGCCCGCGCAAATCAATACACATCCAACTGCACTTTTCCAGGTAAAACTTTCATGCAAAAACACAAACGCCAGCAATAAAGTCAACACAACACTCATCTTATCAATTGGAACAACTTTACTGGCGTCCCCCATCTGCAACGCCTTGTAATAGCACAGCCAGCTGAACCCGGTAGCTAATCCAGATAAAATCAGAAAAATCCAGCTGCGTTTTGAAATAAGGGACAGACCTCCCTGCTGGTTTGTAATAAAAACCATTACCCATGACATAAGCAGGACCACACAGGTACGAATTGCCGTAGCAAGATTAGATCCAACCCCTTCAATACCAACCTTAGCCAGAATAGAAGTTAAAGCCGCAAAAACCGACGATAAAATTGCAAATAAAAGCCACATAATTATCCTCAAAAACTATTATATCATCAAATCAAATAAATATTTCTACTTATTTCATAATTATTGTTAAATCACAAAATGTCATGTTACAATAAAAAAAGGAGCACTGACTATGGATACAGATTTATTAATTCAAACTGCAGTTAAAATGCTGGACTTTTCTTATGTACCTTATTCACATTTTCATGTAGGTGCTGCACTTCTTACAAAATCTGGAAAAATTTATACTGGCTGTAACATTGAAAATGCGGCTTACGGTCCAAGTAACTGTGCTGAGCGAACTGCAATCTTCAAGGCTGTCAGCGAAGGTGAAAAAGAATTCCAAGCCATTGCTGTAGTTGGCGGGTCAGAAGGAAAAATTGAAGATTTCTGTCCTCCTTGCGGTGTTTGCCGGCAGGTTATGGCTGAATTCTGCGATAAAGATTTTAAAATTATCCTTAGCAATGGCAAAAAAGAAGTAAAAACCTTTACACTTTCAGATTTACTTCCAGAAAGCTTCAGTCTATAAACTTTAACTACGCTTCAGTTTTTTAATCTATTTTAATTTACCTTGAAAAATCCTCTATTATTTTATATTCTATAGTATACCTATAAATTTATTCATTTGAGAGGATTTAATTATTATGAGTAAAAAACTAAAGAAAAACTTTAAGGTTAATTTCCTTATGAATGTTGCCGGCGGCATTCAGGTTAAGAAATTAAATAAAGCTGCAAAAAACTGTGAAAAAGCACAGGATGCAACACTTAGAGCAATTCTTGAATACGCAAAAGACACAGAATGGGGAAAGGCTCACAATTATGCTGAAATCCTCACCGCTAAAACACCTGCTGAATTACAGCAGAAATGGGAAGCAAATGTTCCAGCTTGTCAGTACGAAGATATCCGTCCTTTAGTAGAACGCCATAAGAACGGCGAAGAAAACCTTTTGTTCCCAGGAAAACCAATGATGTATGCTACTACATCTGGTACAACAAAAGAACCAAAATGGATTCCAATTACAAATGAATACTATCAGAACATTTATTCTAAAATGTCTAAAGTATGGTTGTGGACATTCATTCACCACCGTCCAAAGGTATTTGGTGGTATGTGTACATCAATCGTAGGTAAATCAGTTGAAGGAGCTGCTCCAGACGGAACAGTTTACGGTTCAGTTTCTGGTGTAACACGCCGCGACTGTCCAGATTTCATCCATAACCTGTACAACGAACCAGATGAAATATACTCTATCGCTGACTACAAAGCTCGTTACTACTGTATCATGCGTACTGGTATCGAAAACGATACAACTCTCCTTGTAACAGCTAACCCATCTACAATCGTAGAAATGCAGAACAATGTAAACGAATTTTATGATGATTACGTAAAAGATATCGAAAATGGTACTTTGAACGCTAATCTTAAACTTGAACCAGAGATCCGTAAAGTTCTTGAAGCTCGCTATAAGCCAAATCCAGCTCGTGCAGCAGAACTTCGTGCTCTTAAAGAAAAATATGGTACAGTTCTTCCAAAACACTACTGGCCAAACATGCAGGTTCTTACAACATGGAAATGTGGTAACACAAAAGTTTACCTTGAAAAATTCAAGGATTCTTTCCCAGAAGGAATGTTACACCAGGAATTCGGTTTCTTTGCTTCAGAATGTCGTTCAGGTCTTGTAATGAACGGAAAGAACGATACTGTATTGTTCCCACACATGCACTACTTCGAATTCGTAAAAGAAGAAGATCTTGATAATCCAAACAAGAAATTCCTTCGTCTTTGTGAACTTGAAAAAGGAAAACGCTATTCTATCTTCGTAACAACATTCGCTGGTCTCTACCGTTATGATATGAACGACCTTGTTGAAGTTACAGACTTCTACGGAACAATTCCATGTATCCAGATGGTACAGAAAATCAACGGCATTATTACAATGACTGGTGAAAAGCTTCACGAAAGTCAGTTCATTGATGCAGTTCATCAGGCTGAAAAATCTGAAGGAACACCACTTAAATTCTTTGTAGGTTTCGCTGACCTTGCAACATCTACTTACAACTTCTACTTCGAATTTGCTGATCAGAATGCTACTCAGGAAATGGCTGATAAGCTGGCTGCTGTTGTAGATAAGAACCTTAAAGAAATGAATATTGAATATGCTGCAAAACGCGACTCATTCCGTGTTAAGGATCCAGTTGCATTCTTGTTGCAGAAAGAATCATTCGAAACATACAAAGCACGCTGTATTGATATGGGTGCCCGCGATGGTCAGTTCAAGCTTAACCTGTTGATGCAGGATGAAAAACGCCACGCTATGTTCAAAGACTTAGTTCGCAAATAAAAAAAATATATAGTTCCGGAGTTTAATCTTCGGAACATTATGGAGTTATAAAATGGGTGAAAACTATTTTAACAAAATCCCTTGGCGTGAAGCACGCTTACAGTTGGGACATTGCCGCTCAATGGCAAAAGAAGAATTTGCTGATGGAGTTAACGCTCTTAAAGGTAAAAAAATCGTAATCGTAGGTTGTGGTGCACAGGGTCTTAACCAGGGTATGTGTCTTCGTGATTCAGGTCTTGATGTTTCTTATGCTCTTCGCGAATCTGCAATTACAGAAAAACGTCAGTCTTGGAAAAACGCTACAGAAAACGGTTTCAAAGTTGGTACATATGAAGAAATGATTCCTACAGCAGACTTAGTAGGAAACCTTACTCCAGATAAGCAGCACACAGGTGTAATCAATCAGGTTCAGAAATTGATGAAGAAAAATTCTGCACTCTGGTACTCACACGGATTCAACATGATTGAAGAAGGTATGATTATCCGTGATGACATTACAGTTGTAATGTGTGCTCCTAAAGGTCCTGGTACAGAAGTTTACCACGAATTTGCTCGTGGATTTGGTGTACCTGATCTTATCGCTGTACATCCAGCAAATGACCCAGAAGGAAAAGGCTGGGCTTATGCTAAAGCTTTGGCAGTTGGTATGGGTGGTTCAAAAGCTGGTGTTCTTGAATCTGCATTCATCGCTGAAGTTAAATCTGACCTTATGGGCGAACAGACAATTCTTTGTGGTATGCTCCAGGCCGGAACAATCGTATGTTGGGACAAAATGATTGAAGAAGGAATTTCTCCTGAATATGCATGTAAATTCCTTATGCACGGTTGGAACGTAATTTGTGAAGCTCTTAAATGGGGTGGTATCACAAATATGATGGACCGTCTTTCTAACCCAGCTAAAATTAAGGCTAATCAGCTTTCTAAAGAAATTAAAGCATTACTGGCTCCTCTCTATCAGAAACACATGGATGACATTATTTCTGGTGAATTCTCATCAACAATGATGAAGGACTGGGCAAATGGCGATAAAAACCTCCTCACATGGCGTGAAGACACAGGTAAACTTCCATTCGAATCTGCAAAAGAAACAGACGAAACAATCACAGAACAGGAATTCTTTGACAAAGGTATCTTAATGGTAGCTATGGTTAAAGCTGGATGTGAACTTGCATTCGAAACAATGGTTGATGCTGGTATTAAAGAAGAATCTGCATATTACGAATCACTCCACGAAGTTCCTCTTATTGCTAACCTTATCGACCGCAAACGCTTGTATGAAATGAACCGCGTAATTTCTGATACAGCAGAATATGGTTGTTACCTCTTTGCTCGCGTAGCAGCTCCTATGATGGCAAAAGACTTAATGCCAAAACTTCACACAGATGTTATTGGTAAAGGGCTCGACAACAAAGACTGCAGCGTAAGCAACGGTGAATTAGTAGCTGTAAACGCTGAAATCCGCAATCACCCAATCGAAGTTGTAGGACGCAAACTCCGCGCTTACATGACAGCAATGAAACCAGTATTATAATTTTACATATTAAAATTATAATACTAACGAGTTTTGCTTAGCAAAACTCGCGGTCTTGCACTATTAATATTAAGCCACTGCTTTATTGCAGTGGCTTTTTTATTATTTCAAGTTAGGGAAAACACTTTACGAAAACGTTTGCGAAATCCCTATTCTAGTTTTACAATTAAATATATTTTTTTACGGAGAGTTATTAATGGTAACCTTAAAAGATATTGCCAGGGAATGTAGAGTTTCCTTTTCAACAGTTAGTAAGGCATTAAAAGGCAGTTCTGAAATCAGCGAAGAAACGATTAAGATTATACAATCTAAAGCTGCTGAAATGGGTTATCATCCTAATCTTGCCGCAAGAACCCTCCGTACAAACAGAACCAGCAACATTGGTGTTATTTTCGAAGACAAAACAGGCTCAGGCTTCCAGCACCAGTATTTTGCAAAAATTATCAGTGGACTTCAGTTTGTAGCTCAGGAAAAAGGATATGACATTACTTTTACCAGCCAAAAGGCCTCAACCTCTTACGATTATTACAATCATGTAAAAGGACGTAATTTTGACGGCGTTGTAATTCTTTCCGCAGACTTTAATCAACCTGGAATAACAACACTTGTACAAAGCGAAATACCTACAGTCACACTGGACTATTTTTACGACAACAACCATACCGCCATCATGAGTGATAATCAAAAAGGTATGACAGAACTTACCGAATACATTATTTCAAATGGTCATACAAAAATTTCCATGATTCACGGAGAAGATACACTTGT
Organism: Treponema sp.; assembly: GCA_016292805.1. GTDB lineage: Bacteria > Spirochaetota > Spirochaetia > Treponematales > Treponemataceae > Treponema_D. The sequence continues at coordinate 8,339 of JAEDFM010000042.1, forward strand.
AACTCAGGAACGCAAACAGATATTCATAGATATTTGTAAAGCTCACGGAATTTCTATTCCAGATGAATATTTCTGTCAGGCTTTATACCATGATCCTATAACTAGCAGTGAAGCAACAAACATTCTATTGTCATTACCTGCTCCACCAACCTGTATCATCTATCCTGATGATTATTCTGCTCTTGGTGGAATCCGTGTCTTAAACAGCAAAAATCTCGTACCAGGAAAAGATATAAGCATTGCAGGCTACGATGGAATCATGCTTACTTCAATGATGATTCCACCATTAACAACCTATGAACAGAACGGTGTTGAAATCGGTAAAGCTATGGCTACTGCATTGATTCAGAATATTGAATCGTCTGATTCATATACCAGCCAGAAAATCTCTATTACAGGTCGCCTATTAAAAGGCGGAACCATATTAAAACTTTAGTTATTACACTTTAATTTTCCTTGAGTTATTAAAATAATTGTTGTATACTTTTACTACAACGTTTTCGTAAAAATAACGTAATATTTCAAATTTTAGGAGAATCAAATGCAGTTTGGACATTTTGATGACGCTAAACGCGAGTATGTAATTGATACACCTCGCACTCCATATCCATGGATTAACTACCTTGGTACTCAGGGATTCTTTTCTCTGATTTCTAACACAGCTGGTGGTTATTGTTTCTATAAAGACGCCCGTCTTCGTAGAATTACACGTTATCGCTATAATAACGTACCTATCGATATGGGTGGACGTTATTTCTATATCAACGACAACGGTACAATCTGGAATCCAGGCTGGTCTCCAGTAAAAACTGAACTTGACGCTTACGAATGTCGCCACGGTATGGGCTACACAGTAATCACAGGTAAAAAGAATGATTTGAAAGCTGAAGTTACATTCTTTGTTCCACAGGATTACGATGGTGAAGTTCAGCAGGTTGTTCTTACAAACGAAGGCAAATCTGACAAAACTTTCAAATTCTGGTCCTTTGCTGAATGGTGTCTTTGGGATGCTCAGGATGATAGCAACAACTTCCAGCGTAACTTCTCTACAGGCCGTGTAGAAATTAAAGATTCTGTAATCTACCACAAAACTGAATACCGTGACCGCCGTAACCACTATGCTTTCTACTCTGTAAATGACAAGATTGACGGTTATGATACAGACCGTGATTCTTTCATTGGTCTTTACAATGGATTCGGTGATCCACAGGCTGTAAAAGAAGGAAAAGCTTACAATTCGTTTGCTGATGGTTGGGCTCCAATCGCTTCTCACTACAAAGAAATCACACTTAAAGCTGGCGAAACAAAAACTTTAGTATTTGTTCTCGGTTATGTAGAAATGCCACAGGATCAGAAATTCGAAGCTGACGGCAAAACAATCAACAAAGTAAAAGCTTTGGAAATGATTGAAAAATTCAACACTCCAGAAAAGTTTGCTGCTGGAATGAAAGAACTTAAAGCTTACTGGGATCACCTCCTTGGTATTCTTACAGTTGATACTCCAGAAGACAAAGTTAACCGCATGGTAAACATCTGGAACCAGTACCAGTGTATGGTTACATTCAACCTTTCACGTTCTGCTTCTTACTTTGAATCTGGAATTGGTCGTGGTATGGGATTCCGGGATTCTAACCAGGATATTCTTGGTTTCGTTCATCAGATTCCAGACCGGGCAAAAGAAAGAATCATCGACATTGCATCTACACAGTTCCCAGACGGTGGATGTTATCACCAGTATTCTCCACTTACAAAGAAAGGTAATGCTGACATTGGTGGTGACTTCTCTGACGATCCACTGTGGCTCATCCTTTCAGTTTCAGCTTATATCAAAGAATCTGGCGACTGGTCAATTCTTGATGAAATGGTTCCTTATGACAACGATATGTCTAAAGCCCAGCCTTTGCTTGAACACCTTAAAGTTTCTTTCTACCGCATCGTAAACAATCTTGGTCCCCACGGACTTCCACTTGCAATGCGTGCTGACTGGAACGACTGTATCAACCTTTCTTGTTTCTCTGACACACCAGGCGAAAGCTTCCAGACATATACAAACCCTAAATTTAAGGCAGAAGGCGGATATTCTAAAGTTGCTGAATCTGTATTCGTTGCTGCATTGTTTACATTCGCAGGTCCAAACTATGTTTCAATCTTAAATCATGTTGGTAAGAAAGACGAAGCTGCTAAAGCTCAGGCTGAAATCGACAAAATGAAGAAAGTTATGATGGAATCTGCCTGGGATGGCAACTGGTTCATCCGTGCTTATGATGCAAACGGTGAAAAAATGGGTTCTAAAGACTGCGAAGAATCAAAAATCTTCATTGAACCACAGGGCTTTGCAATCATGTCTGACATCGACAAGGATGCTACAGAAAAGACTCTCAAAGCAATTGATGAAAACCTTAACTGTAAGTTCGGTCTTGTACTTAACTACCCGGCATTTACAAAATACCATGTACAGTATGGTGAAATTTCAACATACCCACAGGGATACAAAGAAAACGGTGGTATCTTTACACACAACAATGCATGGATTATCTGTGCTGCAGCTTATGCAGGAAAAGGTGACCAGGCATTCAAATACTACTCAGAAATAGCACCTAGCTACACAGAAGAAACCTCTGACATCCACAAAACAGAGCCTTACGTTTACGGCCAGATGATTGGTGGTAAAGAAGCAGGTTCTGATATTGGTAACGGTGGAAAAAACTACGGACAGGGTAAAAACTCTTGGCTTACTGGTACAGCTGCCTGGAACATGGTTGCTATCAGCCAGTACATCCTTGGTATTCAGCCAGACTTCGACGGACTTAAAGTTGATCCTTCAATTCCTTCTAGCTGGGATGGATTTACAGCAACTCGTTTGTTCCGTGGAGCTAAATACAACATTACAATCAAGAATCCTAACCACGTATGCAAAGGGGTTAAATCTCTGGTAGTAGACGGCAATGCTGTTGAAGGTTGCGTTGTTCCATTCGTTGAAGGAAAGAAAGAAGTTAATGTTGAAATTACACTTGGTTAATAAGCCATACATTAGCTCATAAAACATTAAGGTCGTCTGGTAAAACAGACGACCTTTTTTTATTCCAATATATTTGAGTTAAATTAAAAAGGACCTTCTAAGCGAAGGTCCCCAAAAAACGCTTTTCTTGGAGGAAATTGATTTTTTGACTCTATAACATACCCAGCAATTAAGCTGTTTATAGTTAAATTATAACATAAAAGGGGCTTATATTTAAGCCCCCTGGAAAGAAAGATTACTCTTTTACACCACCAATTGTCATACCAACAACGAAGTACTTCTGTACAAATGGATATACAATTAAAATTGGAACTGTAGCAATCATTGTAATTGACGAACGAATAGCAATTGGTGTTACCTGAGCCGCAGCTGCACCAGAAGAAGCTGCAATAGCTGCTGAACCAGCATCAGATGCAGATTTACTCTGACTCTGACTTGCCTGAAGGTAAGACATCAATACATACTGTAATGAGTGCAAATTCTTTTTAGAAGATGTATACAAGTATGTATCAAACCAACTGTTCCAGGCACCTACAGCTACGAACAAAGAAATCATAGCAATAGAAGGAACAATAAGTGGCATAATAATACTAGTAAAAATCTTAAATTCATTAGCACCATCAATACGAGCAGATTCAACAAAGCTGTCTGGTAAACCATTAATGTAAGTTCTAATCAAAATAAAGTTGAATATATCAACCAGGTTTGGAATAATGTAAACTGCGTATGTGTTCAACATTCCAAGACGCTTAATCAACATGTATCCTGGAATTAAACCAGCATTTACATACATAGAAATTACAAGAATAGTTGTAAGAACTTTTCTTAAAGGATATTCTTTACGACTTAATGCATAAGCAAGCATAGCTGTACAGAATACACTAAAAACAGTCTGAAGGATTGTACGAGTTACAGAAATAATTCCTGCTTTAAAAATATAGTTTGTTTGAAATAAAGCTGAATAATTCTTTAATGTAAATTTTCTTGGCCAGAATTTAATTCCACCCTTAATAGAATCCAACCCATCATTGAATGAAATTGCAACAGTATTCCAGAACGGATAAACTGTTACAATAACGACAAAAGCCAATGTAATGGCAATAATTGCATCAAAAATCAAGTTACCAATAAAGGTATTTCTTCTTTCTGCTGCATAAGATTTATTTTTCATCATATCAATCGCTCCTCACCAGCTCGTTTAGCAATACTGTTAGCTACAATCAAAAGAATGATATTAACAACATTCTTAAAGATACCAGCTGCAGTAGCAAGGGAGAAGTTGAACAATTTGAAACCGTACTTCAATACGAAAATATCAATTGTTGAAGCAACATCCTGAATCATACCGTTCTGTAACAAGTATGGCATTTCAAAGTTAGCATCAAGAATATGTCCGGCAGACATAATCATCATGATAATAATTGTAGGTTTAATACCTGGCAATGTGATGTGGAAAATCTTTCTAAGACGTCCACAACCATCAATTTCTGCAGCTTCATACAAAGTTGGATCAATAGCAGTCATAGCTCCAAGGTATACAATTGTGTTCCAACCTACTTCTTTCCAAACATATGTCCAACCAATAATGTGCCAGAAATATTTAGGAATAGAAAGGAACTTAATTGGTTCTTTAACCAAATGAAGTGCCATTAATATATTATTTATAGTACCGTCTTCAACGGAAAGAGCATTCGCAACTAAACCTGTAACAATAATCCACGAAAGAAAGTGTGGAAGATATGATACAGTCTGTACAAATCTTTTAACGGTAATATTACGAACTTCATTTAAGAATACGGCAATTACGATTGCAGTAATATAACCAAGAGCTGTACTTATAAGACTCATACAAATGGTATTTCTCAAAGATAAGATGAATTCTCTATTCTTAAAGAGTTCTGCAAACCATTTGAAGCCTACCCATGTCTGATGGAAAAAATCTTTGTTTGGCTTGTAATTCTGAAAAGCCATTGTCCATCCCCAAAGAGGGACGTATCTAAAGAGAATAATGTATAAAACAAATGGAATGGACATAGCCATAAGAAGTTTTTGCTTACTTAAGGTCTGCCACTTTGTTTTTTTATTTACTAATACTGTTTCAGAAACAACAGCTTCTGAACTTTTTTTATTTTTCATAAAATCACCTGTTATATAATATTCAGTTTTAAAAAAAGTCCACAGACTTCTCTGTGGACTTTTTTTTAGCTAGCGATTACTGTTCGCCACCGAATACTTCTACACGGTGATCAAGCTGCTGCTGCATGAACTTGTTATATACTTCTGTCAATGGTTTCATCTGAGATGTATATTCTGCCCATGTTTTGTCGAAATCAGCAGGGTCGCCCATAATAACCTTTGGAAGATATTTTCTCTGGAGTGTTTCGAAACCTGTCATAGCAACTGCTGCATCATGTTCGAAACCATCATTTTCTGGAGATGGGTTACACTGCCACATTGGATACCAACCAGCATTCTGTGGTGGATTTGAATCCACAAGAGCTGCATAAGAGTTAACTTTATATGCATCGAGGAGTTCAATATCGATTGGTTGCATGAACTGAGCGATTTCATATTTTGTGTTAGCAATTGAGTTTGGATATCCATCAGAGAATGTTCCTTCCCATTTTGGAGCTTCTTCTGTGAAGAGCTGAGCTTTATTCTTGAGAGTGTAGTTGTTATCCTGAGAATTAGCTCTCTGTGTTTCTGTGTAGTATGGAGCACCTTTCTGACCTGTTACTGAACCATCAGCATCGATCATATAGTCTTCACCTTCAAGACCCCAGTAGAGGCGTTTCTGGTTTTCTTCTTCAAGAACTTCATCCAAGAACTTCAAGATTTCAATAGCTTTCTTTTCACCACATTTTGTTGTGATACCATAACCACGCTGAAGGTTAGGAAGTGTAAGGTCACGATAGTGAGGTTTGATACTTTCATCAAATACAACTGGAAGAGCTACATAAGTTCTATCATAGTGTCCAGAAGCTTTGATTGTGTTTTCAGCATCGTACATGAACTGCCATCCCTGGATGAACATACCAAGTACACGACCCTGAGCGATCTTAGCATAGTACTGGTCACGGTTATCTGTGAATGAAGCTGGATCAATAAGACCTCTCTGGTAATATCCATTAGCTAATTTGAACCATTTTTCAGCATTTGCATCTGTGAAGTTATCTGTATAAACGTATTTTCCACCTTCTTTTGTAACATGTCCGTTACCATCGTTTGGATAACCAGCCAAGAAAGCAGGTGGGTTCCAAAGGTTGAATGCTTCCCAGTCAGCAGTAATGATGTTGAAACCGATTGTTTTAGCACCGTCTGTTTCTGGATATTTTTTGAGGTATTTTTCGATCAAGTCGAAGTACTGATCAACAGTTTTTACTTCTGGATATCCGAATTCTTTAAGAACACGTTTCTGAATCCAGAAACCATTCTGGTTGTATGATGCGTTCTGATCTGCACCATTGATTACACCATAGTTTGGAAGAGAATAGATGTGTTCTTTAATGATATTACCATTAGCATCTTTTTCAGAATCCTGGTCAATCATTTTTTTCCAAGCTGGCTGATAGTGTTTTACAATGTTTGGACAGTATTTTTCTACGAGAGGTTTAAGGTCGATAAGACAACCTGCACCCTGGAATTTTTCTGAGTCAACTTCAACCATATCAGGTAAGTCACCAGATGCGATAAGTACACCAATTTTCTGGTCTTTATCACCAACCAAGATATCCCAGTTGAATGTAACACCAAATTTTTCTTCGATCCACTTGTAGTCTCTGTTATCTGCAGGTGGCTGCTGACGCTGCTGAATTGTAAATACAGAAATGTTCAATGGTTTTTTAGCACCACTGCCAGATCCTTTACATCCAAAAGCACCAAAGCTTAATGCAACTAAAGCCATGGCACCTAATACTTTTGTAAGTACTTTTTTCACTTTTGTCCTCCTTTAGGAACTTCATAAGTTTTTTGTAGTATTTCTAGGATAAGGCTGGAAAATGTTAAAAAATACAACTATATAATCTATATTTTTATTCTAAAGTCTTATTTTAGCATAAATTGGGATATATTTACTAATATTTCAAGTAAATTCCCCTATTTTTTACACTAAAATGCTAATATATAATGAAATATAGTTAAAATACACTATGTTTAAAAAGTAAAGGAGTTTCTATGGGATACGATTTTGAATCTTTATATAAAGGTACTGCATCTTTTCCTGTAGGCTTATTTGGACAGAACTCTTATATAGCAGAACCCCATCATCATCAGGAATTTGAACTGTTTTATATGAATAAAGGCTCTGCAAAAATCTCCTATAAGGAAAACGAACATGTTATGACCTCTGGTGATGTTTTTTTTATTAATCCAGGCATAGACCACTGTGTTACAGAACAGAATGAAAGCTTCTATTACTACGCTCTCATTTTTGATTCCTCTGTTCTGGGGCCATCAACTGATGCATCACGAATTATTTTTGACCACATAATCATCAATCAAAAACTTTCCCTACCAGAAGAACTGCTGCAGAAAATCATCACAACAACTCAGATTCTGCAGAAAAACAGTTTTGGAAAGGAAATTGCCGTAAAGAATCTTATTTTTGAAATTCTTTATTACATTATCAGCACAAGACAGTATGCTCCCCTTCCAGAGTTAAAGAATCTTCCTGATGATAAACGTTCTATTGATAGAGGCATTCAATTCATTAAGGTTCATTATAGAGAAAACATCACACTGGAAGATTTACTTCAGTCTACAAACTACAGCAAAAGTCATTTTATCAGGCTATTCAAAAACTATACCGGAATGAATTATACAGATTACCTAAACAGATTTAGAGTTGAAAAAGCTTGTCGCGATTTGATATATTCAAATAAGAATGTAACTCAGGTAGCTACAGAAAATGGATTTAATAACATTCAATACTTTTCTAAGATTTTTAAAAAGTATATGGAATGCACTCCTAAACAATACCAAAAACAGTGGAAGGCACTGTAATTTATAGGAATGTTAGGTAAATTCCCCTAGTATAATAGGAGAGAAAGTTTATTTTGACATAAAAAAAGCGATTACCGGTGCACTTCAGTCAGGTAATCGCTTTTTATTTAACAACCTGAAAAAACCAGGCTATTCAACTACTTTAATGTAGGATATTTTTCAAAGTATGACTTTGTTTCTCTAGCAGCAACACCAGAAAGAACAATCAAAGAAATACAGTTAGGAATTGCCATCAAACCGTTTGTAATATCGGCGATAGTAAATACCTGTGTTACTGTGAAGTAAGGTCCGATGAATACAGCAATAATGTATACCCAGCGGAAAATCTTAACTAATGTCATGTTACCTTTTGTTAAGTATTCAAGACATTTTTCTGAGTAATAGTCCCATCCAAGAATTGTTGTAAATGCAAAGAATACAAGACAAAGCATAAGGAGGAACTGAACA
>JAEDFM010000043.1 GCA_016292805.1 Treponema sp.
AATATTTGCCATAACTCCTCCGGAAGAGTTTCTATTATGAGAATATACGATAATTCTAATATGCTTTTGATTTTTTGAGTAAATTTTAAAACAATCGAAAGGAATTTTATTTACTAGTATTTTTTGAATTAGTTATTGCTTTTAGATTTTTTTGTACTGCTTGAAGAAGTAAATCATTTCGGCAATGGCGGTAATGATCCAGCTGAAAATGTAAAGCAGGAATAACGACGGAATTGTCTTGAAATATGCAAATACTGTGTAAATCCAGGCAATTCTAAAAAGGCAGGAACCGGCCAGAACGATAATGGAAGGTACGAAGGTTTTTCCAAGCCCCCGGTTTGCTGCTATTGTGTTGTCCATAAAGGATGCTACTGGCAATGAAAAGAACATTATTCCAAAACGCAGCATTCCGGCGTCTATTACGGCTGGGTCGGTTGTAAATAGCGCAAAACACTGGTGGCCAAAAATAAACATAAGTGTGCTTTCAATGGCGCCTATAACAAAAGCATAAATATTGGAAATAACCATACTTTTTATGATTCTATCTTTTTTTCCGGCTCCGTAGTTCTGACCTATGAAAGTGGCACAGGCGGTGTAGAATCCGTTCATTGTGCTGTAAACTATGTTGTCCAGATTGGTGCAGGCGGAGGTTCCGGCTACCATTGTGGCATCAAATGAGTTTACACCCACCTGGATAAAAGTGTTTGCCACAGAGAAAATTGCATTTTGAAGTCCGGATGGAATACCGATTTTTAGAATCTTTATAGAAATTTCCCGATTTAAGGAAAGTTTTTTAAGTGAAAACTTTATGTTTCCCAAGCCTTTATACAGAGCAATCATTACCATAATGGCTGAAACATACTGGGAAATGATACTGGCAAGAGCAACACCGGCACAGGACATATTGAATGTAATTACGAAAATAAGATTAAGGATTACATTTATGATTCCGGCTGTGGTTAAGTAAAATAAAGGTCGTTTTGTATCTCCTGCTGCACTTAAAACTGCATTTCCATAATTAAAAATTGCAACACCAGGAATTCCCAGCATGTAGATTTTAAAATAGGTTACGGCACCTTCCAGAAGTTCGGGTTTTGTTTTAATTAATGTAAGCACAGGATTTGCAAAAATGTATCCAAGCAACATTAATAAAAGGCCAATAATTAGTGAAATTGTGAAAGATGAATGAACGGACTGGTCCAGAGATTTTTGAGATTTGGCGCCAATGTAAAAAGCAACAATTACATTAACACCGCCGCCAAGGCCCATTAAAATGCCTGTAAAGAGAAATAAAATTTGTGATGTGGAGCCAACAGCCCCTAATGCTAAAGGTCCTGCAAATCGTCCTGCTACTGCAATATCTGCAATGTTGAATAAAACCTGCAGAATATTTGAGAACATAAGTGGCAGGCTGTAAAGGAATATGCCTTTGGAAAGAGAACCTGTTGTTAAATCTTTTTCAACAATTCTGGACATTTTTGTAGCGATTATTTTTCAGCAATAAATTCAATTTCCAACAATCATACCCTGAGAGTATGAATCAATTGCTGCAGGAGCATTATTTGTACTGATTTTTTCCATAAGTAATTTATAAATATAATCACATTTCAGTTGATTGACTATATGTATTTATAAATCTGCACTATTTATTTCAATCTATTGTTTTACTTGTTCATTACCAGATCAAAACTGCGTTCTGTTAATTTACAAAGCAGTTCAAAATCGGTAATGGTAGTTAGGATTACTGTTATCCAATATTTTTTGTTCATGTGCCAGGCTGGAAAAATTGTTTTATGATTTACCAACTCTGGAATTTTTTCTGCATCAGCTTTTAGATTCACAACCCAAACTGGTTCATCACTTTCAATGCCAAGTTTTTTAAAACCGATGCGCATTAAAAGGCCAAACCATTTGCCGTTTGGACAGCGGAAAACACTGGCTTCATCTTCCCAGGGGTATTCCTGTTCTGCTCCAAACTTTGCTTTAATATAATCAACATACTTCTGGCAAATATCCGTATTTTCAAAACAGGTTGCCAGGATTTCTTCCATCAATTTGCGAATTTTTTCCCGCAGCTGGCCAACAAATACACCATTGGCAGAAACTACATCCAGCAGGGTATATCTTTCATCAGTTTCCTTTTCAAAAGCCTGAGCAGTAATTTCAGATTCTGAGATTTCTATGCGAACATAAAAATCTGAATTATCTAAATCACGTTTTAAAATATAGATTTCGGCATTAATTGAGTTGTCTTTTTCAAAACCAAACTCCAGCAGTTTTTGAGGAATCATCACTGATTTATTATGGAGATAGGAAAAATTCATTTGCTAAAATCTAACTGTATATGTTTTTGCCTTGAAGGTTGCTGAACCGTCAAACTTTGTATACTCAGTATCTTCAAGGTAGGTCATGCCAAGTTTTTCCATAACTCGACCGCTTCCAATATTCTCTATTGCAAAAGTTCCTGCAAGGCCCGGGATATTTCTGGTTTTACGGGCATATTCAATAATCTTACTGATTGCTTCAGTTGTAATTCCTTTGTTCCACATATCACTGCGAATATTGTAGCCGATGCTCCATAAATCACTTTCTGGATTATGGGAATGATAAACTCCACCGCTGCCAATTAATTCACCAGTTTCTTTCCATACAAAACCATAATCTAAATCATCTGGATTTGTATAAAGAGAGTTTACCCAGTCTACGCCGTCTGCAGGACTTTTGTATTTTGGATACAGCATAAAGCGGGCTGTCTTTTCGTCTCCAGTCCATTTGTAAATTGCAAGTAAATCATCAAAAACTAAGGGACGGAGGATAAGTCGTTCTGTTTCCAAAACTGGTGTTGAATCTATATAAGGATGGTCGGTAAGTGCATAACTGAGCCAGTCTGTAAGGCCACGAGGCAGGCGTTCATCCATAGTTGTGCCGTCATCAAACAAAAGATTTGAGTGCATAGGATTTACAAGACAATGCTGTCCCATTTCTGTTCCAAAGTTGATAGAGGCAATTCCTTTGTCGCCGTTGTAAACCCAGTCTGGAGTAAAAATAAAACAGTGCTTCATTTTGTTCAGGCGAGGCAGGCGGGGAACAATTTTTCCCTGATAATCGTTGAATTCATCTCGTTTACCCATTGCAAGGAAAAGGTGAACATCATTTTTGTCCCAGGTATCAATTACAGAATCTTCAGGTAAATCATCTGAGCCAACTGGAATAAGAACATTGAAGAATTCTGGATATTTTTCGCCCATAGTGTAAGTCATAGATGCGCCGGCAGAGTTTCCCCAAAGCATTTTTTTACTTACACCACCGTTTGCGGCTGTATGGTTTTTAATAAAATCGCAAATTAAAGTATAAAGAGGTTCTATATAGGTCTGTCCCCATGAATCAATAACTTCTTCTGCGTTTCGCTTTTCGTTGGCAAGCGGAACTAAAATGTATGCTCCGCCTAAGGCTTTCTGGTACTTTTCTGTGGCAAAAAATTCTGCGCCTGTGTAGTTAATGCAAACATCACCTTCCAGTGCATTTGTATAGCCGTGTAAAAAAATTAACAAAGGATAAGCTTTTCCTTTTTCAAAGCCATGTTCAGTTGGATCAAAAAAGTAGTATTTCATATCTGCGTCAGTCGAAAAATCATTATTAAAAAGATGGAAAAATTGACCAACTTTATAGGTTGGACCGTAAGAAATGAATGCTCCCTCTGGAATTTCTTTTGCCCAAGGTGGTGTAGGTTTACTTTTTGACATATTAAGCTCCTGCAAGAAGAATTAGAGGTCTGTCCCCCTTTTTCAAAATATTCCTTAAGTATAAATCATAAAGAAAAAAAACACATTAAAGTTTTGATTTAGCAAGAGATATATTAAAAAACAGGTAGCTGCAGATCAAAAAAAATTGCACCAAACAATCGCACACTTCTCAAACTGGAAAAATTAAATGCGGAAGGTCATTCCATGCTTGATGAAGAGACATATAAAAATAATTAGTTTTACAGACTGATTTTAATTCTCTAAATAATTGCAATAAATAAAAATGTAACGAACAAAGCAATAAGCGCATAATAAATTATAAGGCCTATGCGTTTAGGTTTGCTTTCGTACCAGATTAATGGAATGCTCAGTTCATTCTTACTTAAACCTGCATGATGAGATTTAAATTGCTTAGAGTTTTTATTCCATACTAAAGTTTTTTCTTTGTATGCTGCTGCAATAAAATCTCCAATGCCTGTTAAATTTGAATTTGGAAAGCCTGGACCAAAAAGCTGTTTGTCTAAAACTTCAGCTTTAGAGAACAGTACATAGTCCTTTCCGAATTCTTTTTTAAAGGCCTCTGGAAATTTATCCATGAATTCAGGTTTTACATAAAAACTTATTGCTCTAGGTTCAATTGAAGTCTGACGGATAAGCATCTTGGAAATTTCTGGATGATCTTCTACAAGAGTTTCGTTACGAATATCTGTATGTCCATGATCAGCGGTGATGAAGAAAACAGTTTCAGGACACTCTTCACAGATGTAAGTCATTTTAGCGTTAAGATCCTGAACTATTTTAGCAACATCATTTGAGTTTGTACCTTTAAAATGAAGTTCATGATCTGGATTTTCCCAATAAGCGTAAACGAAGTTTTTTTCGTCCTTATGACAATGCTTGCGGATGGTGTCAAGCCAGTCACTCATTTGAGGATGAGGTTCATCGCCAAAAGGGAAAACCGAGTATGCTTTACCAACTTCTGCTTTGTTTATTTTTTCTATAATATTTTCGTAAGGAATGTATTTTCCTGGAATATTATAATCTGCGGCCTGTTTATCTGAATCCTGAAGTGTATTGAAAAAGCAGGTTACAGTTTTATCTTCCTGTTCAAAATAAACATCCCATCCAAGCCAGCCGTGTTCAATAGGAGATTTACCGCTAAGGAAGGTTGTAGTGCTGGCAGTAGTTGTAGGTGGAAAAACAGATGAATAATCTGAAAGAAGATGACGGCGAAGAAAATCTTTATAGGTAAGATGTTTTTCAAGGATGTTCATTCCCAGACCATCCAGCAAAATTACAACAACATGTTTGTAATTATGAGAAAGAATTTCATCCACAGAAGCAAGAGTGTGATGTTCAGGTTTTACACCAAAATGTAGAAGAATTGAATTTGAAAGATTAAGAATACTGTTTTCATAATCTGGGAAAACTGGCTCTTCAATTTCATCAATAATTTCTTTCATAAAATCACCTTTAAATTATAACTTTATCATCATATGTATCATTATTTGATACACTCGGAGCTCCATAATGTAACTATAATTATAAGTTTGGAGGCAAGAAAATGACAAGAGAGGAAAACTACTATTACAAAGAAATTGAAAATATTCCCTTACTAACTTTAGAAGAAGAAAGAAGCTTAGGAGAAAAAGCATTTAAGGGTGACAAGGATGCTCAGAATAAACTGGTTACGGGAAATTTAAGATTTGTTATTACTATCGCTTCTAAATATGTTGGTCTTGGTTTGGATTTTGATGACCTGGTAAATGAAGGAAATATTGGCTTAATGCATGCTGCCACAAAATTTAATCCTGAAAGAAAAATCAGATTTACAACTTATGCTATGTGGTGGATTCGTGAAAGAATACAAAAAGCCATTCGTGAGACTGGTAAAGGAGTACGATTTCCTGCAAATCGTTATAAGGAGATGTCGGATCCTAAGTGGACTTTTGCCAGCATAGATAAGGATTTTAATATTAATGATGAAGATTCTTCAAATTTAGGAACTTTGTTAAAAGATGAAAAAGAACTTTCTCCTGAAGAAAAATGGTATAGAAATGGACTTCAGGATTGCATGTGGGACTTTATAGAAACTCTTCCAGAAAATCAAAGATTGGTTTTGATTAAAAGATTTGGATTGGATGGTGAAAATTGTATGAGCCTCAATGAAATAGGAATTTCAATGGGGCTCACAAAAGAGCGAGTAAGGCAGCTGGAAAAAAAGGCTAAGCAGTCTCTTGAAAATGCGTTCTTTAATTTCAGCAGTTATATTGCAGCTTAAAATTTAAATAGCAAGTTGTTTAATAAGTTGTCCTTCCATATTGTAAAGGGCAACTTTTTTATTTTCGTAAATTGCAAAGCCTGCCTGGGTTCCGCCTTTTGGTAAAGAAGTAGAACCTGGGTTACATACAGTAATTCCCTCTGCATTTTTTTCAAGAACGGAAACATGGGTGTGACCATAAAAGGCAATTGCAGGAGCTTTTAAGATTGGTTTTTTAGAAGCTGTCTGGCATCCTTCGGGAATGTTTCCATCAGCACGGACTGGCGCGTAAACATGGCCGTGAGTGCAGAAAATCTGTACATCATTATCTATCAGCTGAACAAAATCTGAAAGCACAGAAAAGTTTAAAACCATCTGATCAACTTCTGCATCACAGTTACCGCGGCAACAGAAAATTTTATCTGCCAAAGGATTAAGAAGTTCAATGACGCCTTTAGGATTATGTCCTTCTGGAAGAGGATTCCGTGGGCCATGGTAAAGTACATCACCTAAAATCAAAAGCTTATCACAATTTAATTCATTAAATTTTGCAACAATTTTTTTACAGGCAGTTTCAGAGCCGTGAATATCAGAACAGATTAAATATTTCATAAATTAAGTATAGCAAATTAAGAAATAAAAAAATATAATATGTTAGGAACGTCTTACATAATAGGTACAGGCATCAGGAGATAATTGAATGACTTTACAGAATTTAAAGATTGGACAATCTGCAATTATAAAAACAGTAGGTGGTAATGGAGCATTGCGCCAGCATTTTCTTGATATGGGAATGATTCCAGGTGTAAAAGTTACAATGGTAAAACATGCGCCTTTGGGTGATCCGCTGGAAATTCGTATTTTTAGTTATGAACTTACACTCCGTAAAGAAGAAGCCAGTCAGATTGAAATTGAAAATGTAACACAGGAAGAAACATATACAGTTGAACCTGAAACTGTAAACTTAAAGCCTGTGGATTTAAATCTAGAACATCCAATCCATCATCCTGGCCTTGGTGAAGAAGGCCGTTTCCATCAGAAAGAAAATGAAAATCCATTACCTGATGGGACTCAACTTACCTATGCTTTGGTGGGAAATCAGAATTGTGGCAAGACAACTTTGTTTAATCAGCTGACTGGTTCTAATCAGCATGTTGGAAATTTTCCTGGCGTAACAATTGACCGTAAAGATGGTGTAATAAAAAATCATCCGGATACACTGGTAACAGACTTGCCTGGAATTTATTCTATGTCTCCTTTTACAAGCGAAGAAATTGTTTCCAGAAATTTTGTACTGGATGAAAAACCAAAAGCAATCATTAATATTCTGGATGCCACAGCAATAGAACGAAATCTTTATCTTACAATGCAGCTTCTTGAATGTGATATACCAATGGTTGTTGCATTAAATATGATGGATGAGGTTACTGGTAATGGTGGCTCGATTGATATCAATAAAATGGAAGAGATGCTGGGAGTTCCAGTTATTCCAATTTCGGCTGCAAAAAATCAGGGTGTAAATGAACTTGTAAAACATGCAATTCATATTGCTCATTATCAGGAAAAACCTTTGAATCAGGATTTTTGCAATAAGGATGAAGATGGTGCAGTTCACCGTGCAATTCATGCTGTAATTCATTTGATTCAAGATCACGCTGAACGGGCAGGAATTCCTGTGCGCTTTGCTGCAACAAAAATTATTGAAGGTGACAAAATTATTCTGAATAAACTGGATCCAGATCAGAATGAAATTGAAATGCTGGAGCATATTGTAGTTCAGATGGAAAAAGAAAGTGGACTTGATAGAAGTGCCGCAATGGCAAACATGCGTTTTTCTTTTATAAACAAGGTTTGTAAAAAATGCGTAAAAAAGCCTCACGAAAGTAAAGAACATATTCGCAGTCAGAAAATTGATAAAGTCCTTACAGGTCGTTTTACTGCAATTCCAGTTTTTATTTTAATCATGTGCAGTATTTTTTATCTTACATTTAATGTAATTGGAGCTTGGCTCCAGGGACTGCTGGAAATGGGAATTGGCGCAATTACCGAACTGGTAGCAAAAGGTTTGGAAGTTGCTGGTGCCAATGAAGTTTTACAAAGCTTGATTGTAGATGGAATTTTTGCTGGTGTTGGAAGTGTACTCAGCTTTCTTCCAATCATTGTTATTTTGTTTTTATTCCTTTCGTTACTTGAAGACTCTGGTTATATTGCCCGAGTTGCATTTGTAATGGATAAACTACTTCGTAAGCTTGGTCTTTCGGGACGCAGTATTGTTCCAATGCTTATTGGTTTTGGTTGTACTGTTCCTGCAGTTATGGCCACAAGAACATTACCTAGTGAACGGGACCGCCGCATGACAATTCTCCTTACACCATTTATGAGTTGTACTGCAAAACTTCCAATTTATGCTTTCTTTGTAAGTGCATTTTTCCCAGGCAAGGGCGGATTAATTATGTCTGGACTTTATGTCTTAGGCATTGTAATGGGAATCATCAACGCTCTTATTTTTAAGAAGACTTTGTTTAAAGGCGAAGCTGTTCCATTTGTAATGGAGCTTCCTAACTATAGAATGCCTGGTGCCCGCAATGTTGGTTTACTTTTGTGGGACAAAGCAAAAGATTTTTTACAGCGTGCCTTTACAGTAATTTTTATTGGTACAATTGTAATCTGGTTCCTCCAGAGTTTTGATATTCACTTTGCGCTGGTAGAAGATTCTTCTGAATCAATTCTTGCACACATTTCTGGATTGCTTGTTCCAATTTTCAAACCTGCTGGACTTGGTGACTGGAGAGTTTGTACTTCGTTAATTTCAGGTTTCATTGCAAAAGAAAGTGTTGTTTCAACTATGGAAATTTTGTTCGGTGATGTTGCAACTGCAATCACACCACTGACCGCCGCTTGTCTTCTTGTGTTCAGTCTTTTGTATACACCTTGTATTGCAGCTATTGCCGCTATTAAAAGAGAGCTTGGAGCTAAGTGGGCAGTAGCTGTTGTTTTGTTCCAGTGTTCTCTGGCCTGGTTATTGGCCTGCGTTGTGAATGTTATTGGAGGCTTACTATGATTTTAGTTGATGTGGTAATAGGTCTAGTTATTGTGGCTGCCGTTGTTGCAGCTATTGTAAAAGTTGTTCGTGACAAAAAGAAGGGAAAGGTTGGAAGCTGCGGCTGCGGCTGCGGCTGCAACTGCAGCTCCTGTAATGGTTGTGGTGCCAGTTTAAGAAACCGCACCACAAATTAATTAATCTTTTTTAATTACAGCGTTGCTTATACCAGAAGAGTTTTTTGTAACAACTATTTTGTTATCAATTCTGGATTCAAGTTCTTCAACGTGTGAAATAATTCCAATCAGTTTGTTACCCTGCGACAAATCTTCCAGAGCGTGCATGGCCTTGTTTAAGGTTTCGCTGTCCAGGGTACCAAAGCCTTCATCAATAAACATTGTATCAAGTTTGATTCCACCAGAGTTTTCCTGAACTTCGTCTGCAAGTCCAAGAGCCAGCGCCAGCGAGGCCTGGAACTGTTCACCACCAGAGAGAGTCTGAACATTTCTGTCGCGACCTGTATAAAAATCCTTTACATTTAAATCCAGACCAAGTTCAGAACCGTCTTCTTCAATTCTACGAAGAAGTTCATATTTGTTGTCTGTCATTTTTTTAAGGCGAAGATTTGCACGGCGGTTTATCTGATCAAGGCAGTTCATTTGAACATAAGTTTCCAAAGAAGGTAAACCTTTTTTACCACGGGAATTACCAGATGCAACCTCGCAAAGAGCAGCTACCATTTCGTAATGTGCATTTGCTTTTGCAATTTCTGGAACAAGGGCTTCAACAGAATTTACACTTTCCTGGTTTACACCTTTGCGTTCATTCAGACTGTCTCTCTGATTATCCAGATTAGATTTTTCCAGCTGAAGTGCAGTCAATTTTTCTTTGAGTTTTGTAATGTCTGCTGGTTCAGTTTTTTCCAGCTGTGCTTTAAGAGTATTTAAACTTGAATTTTCACCTTCAAGATTTTTTTCAAACTCATTTTTAATATTAACAGCTTCGTCATGATTTTTTGTCAGAGAATCAATTGTTGTTTCTAAAAGCTTAAACTGAGTTTGTGCCTCTTGTAATGTTTTATACTTAAGCTTTGATTTGCGTTCATTAAGAGCTTTTTCTTCACTTTCTTTTAAAACTTTGTTGCTGGAAATTTTAGTAGCAAAACTGCTTATAGCTTCCTTGTTTCCAGAAAGCTCTTTTTCCTTGTTTGGAATTTCTTTTTCCAAAGCTTTAAACCGAGCCACTTTTTTGTTTTCAGCTTCAATATCAGCTTCAGTTTTTTTCTGCAAAGCATTCAGTTCAGAAATTTTTTCATCAACTGAAGCTGTAATATTTTCATCTGCAGCAGTAAGTGAGTCAAAATATTTTTTAAGATGCTTATTAATAGTTTCTTCAGATTTTTCTAAAGCAGATTTTTTGGCAGCTGCTTCAGAAGATAATTTGTTGAAAATAATATTTTTACTTTCTACTGATTTTTTCAATTCTTCAATCTGCTTTTGTGTCGGAGCCTTTTCAGATTTATGAGCAAGAACTGGATGTTCTGTAGAACCGCATACAGGGCAGGCACAACCAGGTTTTAAATTTTCTGCAAGAATACCAGCCTGCTCCAGATTATAAAGACGGAGGTTTTCAGAATATTCAGTATTGGATTTTTCATATTCAGCTGAAGCCTTCTGAACTTTTTCCTGGGCATCTTTTAAGTCCTGTTTGTCTTCACCAAAGGTTTCAAGATTTTCTGAAGCTTCGTTTAATTCATTAAGAGTTCTATTATATTCTTTGGCTTTATTTTCCAGACGAATAATTTCTTCACCACTGTTTTTTAAGCTTTCCAGCTCCTTCTTAAGCTGCTCAATTTCAGTTTCCAAACCAGAGTTTTGCTTTTCCAGCTGAGTTTTAGAATTTTCATCGGTGACAATTTCTTCTGTAATTTTTAAAATCTGTTTTTCTGCTTCATCGTTTTTAAGATAATCGTCCATAGAAGATTCAAGCAGATTTTTTTCTTTTGTAAGTTCTGTAATTTTTTCAGCTGCTTTTTTTGTTATTTCAACCTGTGCAAAAATAGAATCCTTTTTACTGTTCAGGTTTTTAATAAAAAGCTCTTTTTCGGAAATTTGAGCTCTAAGTTTTTCCTGTTCTTCTGCAGCATTAATTTCCAGATTAAGCTGACTGATTTTGTTGTCATTCTTTCCAATTTTTTCCAGAACAGATTGTAAAAATCTTTCATCTTCTTCTACGAAAGCTTTTAAAATTTGAATTTCATTTTCTGTGATGTAAGATGAATTTTTGATTTTTAAAATCTGTTCAGAATTTTCATCTGCATCCATAATTACAATTCTGTTTAAAGCTTCGTTAAGCTTAAGCTTTAAATTTTCAACTTCCGATTTAGCAGAGCTTCGTTCATCTTTAAGAGTCATTTCCAGACGAACAAATTTTTCTGTATGGAATAACTGGCGGAAAATTTCTTCTTTTTGCTTTTTATCTGAAAGCAATAATTTCTGGAATACACCCTGAGCAATCATTGCAATGCTGCAGAACTGTTCTTTTTTAAGGGAAAGAATTTTTTCGACTTCAGCATTTACTTTTGAAACTCCACTCACCGGTGGAATACTGGACTGAGTAACATACACTAATTCAGCACTGGCCGCCTGGGTTGTAATTCCATCACCTTTAAGAGCTTTGCGCTGGTAATCAGGATTTCTTGTGATGTGATATTTATTTCCGTTTGCTTCAAAATCCAGTTCTACAATTGTAGGTGTATTTTCATCTGCAAAATGTGAGCGGAGCATTTCTACACTGCGGTCGGTGCCACTAGGACTTCCATAAAGCGCAAAAGTGATTGCATCAAAAATTGTAGTCTTACCAGCTCCAGTGTCGCCAGTAATAAGATACAAGCCTTTTGTTCCCAGCTGTTCAAAATCAATTACAGTTTTATCTTTGTAGGATTCAAATCCTGTCATTACAAGTTTTGTTGGTCTCATTATTCTTCTCCCCAGATTTTTTCAATAAGCGACTGAATGTATTCTTTTTCCTGGGAACCCATTTCGGTGTCTCGTCTTGCTTTATAAAATTTTTCAAACATTTCCAGAGGATTAAGTTCATTTACGCTTCCAATATTTTCAACAGTCTGGGCTGCTCTGGTTGCTTTGTTATCGTAAGTCAGCTTGATGATGTTTGGATAATCTTCCCGGAGAGTCGAGATTGCATCCAGAACATCATTTTCGTTTGTAAGAATTACATCAATAAAATCTTCTTTGTTGTTTGGATCAGATTTAGCCATTCGTTTAATTTCATCATAAGTTCCAGTAATCTGGCGAAGATCCCGCAATGGTTTTAAAGGAATAAACTCGTAATCTTTTTTACCTTTTTCACCAAGTGTAATTACAGGCATAGATTTTTCGTGCTTCAATTCCGATGTAGAATATTTAAGAGGAGTTCCGCAGAATACAACATCATTACAAATAATCTGTGGCTTGTGAATGTGACCAAGAGCAGTGTAATCAAAATCTTCAAAAACCTTTGCACTTACTGCATCAAGGCCGCCAATAATGTTTTCTTCAGATTCACAGCGTTCTGCATTTAAAATATTCTGATGAGCAATAATAATGTTTCTTTCTGAAGTATTAACATTCATGTGTTTAATTGCACAGCGAATACCGTCATCATAAGATTCAATTTTTTCATCTGCAAAAAAATGCTGAACGGTAGATGGTTTTACAAAAGGAAGAAGATAAAAATTTACTGGCCCAAATTCATCCTGGAATATTACAGGTTCAATAACTCCATCATAAACCTTAGAAAAGTAGATTCCTTTTTCTGTCATAAACTCGCCGCCAAAGGTAAGTCGTTCTGCAGAGTCATGATTACCGCTGATTAAAAGAACTTTGATTTTTGCTTCCACCAGTTGATTTAAAAACTTGCGGAGAACTTTTATTCCAGCCTCAGATGCAACATTCTTGTCGTAAATATCTCCGGCAACCATAAGTACATCAACTTTTTTTTCGGCACAGTTTTTAACAATCTGATCAAGAATAAATTCCTGGTCTTCAATCAACGAAAAGTTATGCAAACTTTTTCCCAGATGTAAATCTGAAATGTGAGCTATTCGCATTATTCCTCCAAATATAATTACATTGTACAGTATAAGTGTAGCAAAAAATGAGACTGTTAAAAGATTTTTATAAAAATATTTTTAATTATTATTGTGATTATTAAAGATTAAATAAATGATATACTTTGTCAAAAGGAGATACTTATGTCTTGCGAATTGTTTTTTTAAGATTAACTAAATTTAAAAATAAAATTTGGAAATGTATTTTACAAGTATATATTTTTGCATGACTGAAAAATCAAAGTGTATTACAATAAGATAATAAAAATCTTTATTATATATTAAAATGAGATAATGAAAGGATATCTTATTTATTACATGCTGTTTCAACTTGTTATTTCAAATTTGATTTTATAGTTTTCTTTTAGCAATTTTAAGAACAACAGGAGAAATCCATCCTGTACATTCCAACAATCGTTCATGTCTTTCCTTTATATCTGGATAATGACAGATTCGTTCATAATGACAAACTCTATTACGAAGTTCCCGAATTTCATTTACATAAACCTGAATGTTCTGAATGCTTTTCTGCGATTTAGGACAGTTGACAAAAACCTTTTTCACAAGATACGACTGAAACTTATACTGATTATATTTTTTTGAAAAAAGTGTAGTCCAAAATCCTAACGTTAATTCTGAAATGATTCTGTCATGAGTTATTTGTTTATTCTGCTTTTGAAGTCTGTTTTTAACTTCTGTGATTTTGTACAAGGTTTGCTGATCTAATGGAAGTGTAGTCATCCAGTCAGCACCATTTACAAATGATGTAAGTGCAGAATCTATAGCGTTTCTCAGAGTAACTTCAAAAAAATCTAATTCTGGATAGAAATCCCTACATAACTTTATGTTTCGCCGATATTCTTTTAACTGTTTTTTTACAGGTAAATTTTGGCCATATGTACTTAATCGTGTTGATGATAAGAATGCTTGAATTTCAGCGTAGTCTTTTTGAGTCATAACCATGACTATATACTTGATTTATGAAAAATTCCATAGTATATTAATGATGAGAGCCGCGGTATTCCTTCTCGCCTCAGTAGAGGTGGTTCATCAGTAGATGACATTAGGGACCGCGGACTGTTTTTTTTAACGCTGTATTTAAATAACTATGTAAAAAACTCTATTTATTTACATGTTCGCTCACGCGAACGTTTTATAAATCCTCAGTTGTTGAAACAACTTGCGGTTTATAAAATTAAAGAACTTTTCTTTCTGCTTTCCATAAGTAATAACCGTTGTTAGATTATCATTATGAAACAAACAGTTTCTTAAAGTAGCATAAGTCCTCATAGAACCAATTAGATCGTTTTGGCAATCTTGTTTGATGCCAGGAATCTTAAATTGTTTTCCAAGAATCTTGAATAGAATTGACTCTATGGATGATTTATAATCATTAGAACATTCTCTACAAAGTGATTCTAAACCACTGAATAATAAAAAAATGTTTTGTTTTTGAATTTGTTAGCATATATAGTAATTGTATTAGCCTGATTATTAAAGATTAAATAAATGATATACTTTGTCAAAAGGAGATACTTATGTCTTGCGAATCAACTGGAAAAAATGAACGACGTGTAAATCAATTTAATAAAATCAAACTGGTAGATGCAATGGCGTTTCAGATTGCAAGTTATGGAATTCAAAATGGCGATGATACTTTGCTGGATAGAATTGATTTATCCTGCGGTGCAATTCCAGAAGGGGAGTTTGAACAGGTTATAGATTTAAGTGCTCCTCATCAGTTTTTGACTTTGTATATGCAGATTGCAGAAAAAAGATTTGCAATGGCAGTAACTGAACTTTTAAATATGAATGAAGGCTTCTATAAACCATTGGAAGACTTCATGGAGCAGGTTGGCCGCGACATGAAAATTCCTGCTGTTTCAGACATGGATCAGGCTTTGAATATTTATGATTCTTTTGTTCTGGATGGAATGCCATGTGATGAAACTAAAGAAGTGCTGGAAAAATCTTCATCGAAAATTATCTGGACTAAATTGATGGATACTCATCAGGATAACTGGAATAAAGTTGGTGGCGATTTATGCGTTTACTATCAGCTGCTTCAGGATTTTATAAAAGGACTTTTTGCAGAATCTGGAATTGTTTTACAGATTGATAATCAGCTGACTTTTACTTTAGAAAAAGCAGAATAAAGATGATAAGTGGGAAATAAAAAAGGGGTTGCCCGGAAGTACTTTTTGTTGTACTTATTGGGCAGCCCCTTTTATGTTTAGTCGTATAGACTTAAATTACCATTCCTGTGTTCCAAGTTTAGCAACGAATGTATCGATGAAGTTTGCAAGTTCTGCATCGAGATCAAGTTTACCTGAGAACTGTTCAGCAAGAGTTGTTTTTGCGCTAAGAGTAACTGACTTCTTTTTCTGTTTGTAGTTAGCAGCTTCTGCATCAGCTGAGTAAACACCAATTAAGTCAGAGAATGTAACTCTTGTTTTTCCATCTTTTACTTCGATAGTAGCAAGAACATTCATTTTGTGGAAATATGGACCAGAACGAACGATAGAAAGTGTATAAACACCCTGCATTACACCGTTTTCTTTATTTGCATAAGAAAGTGTAGATCCAGCGTTTTTGAACATTTCTGTAATAGCAACATTTGCCTTGTCATAAAGATCAGCCTGTGTAAATTCAGGAACTTCAATGATTTTCTGGCTTGAGAAAGATTTTGTAGATTTTGGTTTAGCAAAACCAGCAGTCAAAATCAAACCGAAAGTTAAAATAGCAACGATAAGTTTTTTCATAATTTATCTCCTTAAGGTAATGTTAATTATACTCTAATTATATTTACTCTGCAATAATATTAAATTGTGTTGTTTTTCCCCAATTCCCAGAAGATTACAGCAGCGGCAGCAGCCACATTCAGGGAATCTACACCAGGGCGCATTGGAATCTTTACAACATAATCACTGGAATCAATTGTTTGTGGTAAAAGACCGTCACCTTCGGTACCCAATAATATGGCCAGCTTTTCCTGGGCAAGTAAAGCTGAATCGTTTATATCAACAGAATTATTTCTAAGCGCCATAGATAAAGTTTTAAAGCCAAGTCGATTCAACTCGCTCATTCCTTTTTCTGGCCAGTCTGAAGCATCTGTTCCAATACGAGCCCATTTTGTCATAAAAACATTTCCCATACTAACTCTAAGGCAGCGGCGGTTTGATATGTTGTGCCATTTGTCAACATAAAAAACTCCTTTTGAGAAAAA
>JAEDFM010000044.1 GCA_016292805.1 Treponema sp.
GCGCCACCTTGCCAAGGTGGATGTCGCGGGTCCGACTCCCGTTTTCCGCTCTAAATATAGAAAAGCGATTCAGAAAACCTTCTGAACCGCTTTTTTTTTAATAATTTCATTAAACAGAGGTTTAACCGTGAAACTCACAAAAGAATTCACAAACTTAGAAAAGTCAGCTGTAAAATTATCTGTAACAGTTGATAAAGCTGATGTTGAACAGGCTTACAATTCAACAATTTCAAAATATGTTAAAAACGCACAGATTCCTGGTTTCAGAAAGGGTCATGTTCCAGCTTCTGTTTTGGAAAAGAAATACGGTGAATCTTTAAAAGCTGATACAATCGGTGAAATTATTGATACAGCAGTTTCTGAAATCTTCGAAAAAGAAACAGACAACCGCCCTCTTCCATATGCTCAGCCAGTTCTTGAAGAAATGCCAGCATTGGATGTTACTAAAGATCTTAAATTCACACTTACATATGATGTTTTCCCAAAAGTATCTGTAAAAGATTTTGCTGGTGTAACAGTAAAAGAACCACAGGTAACTGTTGGAGATGCAGAAATTGATGAAGAAATCAAAGCAATGCAGGAACGCAATGCTATGGTTATCGAAAAGAAAGACAATACTGTTGAAAAAGACAACATCGTAACAATCGACTACGTTGAAGTTGGAGAAGACGGTAAAGAAATCGCTGATACAAAACGACAGGACTATGTATTCACAGTTGGTTCTGGTGAAAACCTTTACAAAATCGATGACGAAATCCTTGGTATGAAAAAGGATGAAACAAAAGAAATTACAAAGAAATTCAAGAAAGACTACGAAGATAGTGACCTTGCTGGTAAAACAGTAAAACTTAATGTAACAATTAAAGCTGTAAAAGTTCGTGATCTTCCTGCTATCGATGATGATTTTGCTCAGGACTGTAATGAAAAATATAAGACTCTTGCAGATATGAAAGCAGATATTAAACGCAATATGGAAGTTGCTAAAGACAGACGTATTCGTGAACTTAAAAACAATTCACTTCTCGAACAGCTTGTAAAAAAGAACCCATTTGATATTCCAGCTTCAATGCTGGCTGCAGAACTTGATGGACGTTGGAATATGATGGCTCAGCAGTTCCAGACAACTCCAGAACAGCTGGAAAAAATGATTGTTGCTTCAGGTCAGACAAAAGAAACTATGTTAAAAGAATGGACTGGAGACAGCGAAAAAATGCTCAAATCTCGCATTATCGTTGACGCTTTAATCCGTGAAAGAAATATTTCTGTAACACCAGAAGAAATCGAAGCACAGTATGCTAAAATCGCTGAAGAAGGCGGTATGACAGTAGAAGAAGTAAAAGATCACTACAAAGATGCTCGTGCTAAAGAATATCTTATTGATGATACAAAAGAAAACAAACTTTACGATGAAATCTACAAAGAAGTTAAAGTTACTAAAGGTGACAAGCTTACTTTCAAAGAATTGTTTGAACAGCGCTAATTAATGCTAGGAATAATTAAACGCACTTCCCTAAAGAAGTGCGTTTTTTTTTAATATTTTATTTAATATTTTAATATGCTTTTTTTGTATAATTCACTATATTTATAATATAAGGATTACTAATATGAACGAAAGGATGAATTATAATATCCCAAATGTTTGGGAAATAACTGGAAATGGAGAAAAAGGTTATGATCTTTTCTCTCGTCTTTTAAAAGACAGAATCATCTTTATTGATGGCGAAATTAATGACGCATCTGCTGATATAATTGTTGCAGAAATCCTCTTCCTTGAATCAGAAAATCCAGATAAAGACATTAGTATTTATATAAACTCCCCTGGTGGATCAGTTACAGCTGGCCTTGCTATTTACGATACAATGAAATATGTAAAATGTGATATTCAGACTATCTGTATGGGTCAGGCCGCAAGCATGGCAGCTATTCTTCTTGCTGGTGGAACAAAGGGAAAACGTTATGCACTTCCTTCTTCAAGAGTAATGATTCATCAGCCTAGAGGCGGTGTTGAAGGTCAGGAAAGTGATATTTCTATTCTTGCAAAAGAAATCATCCGCTTAAAGAAATTGTCTATTGAATATTTAGCTTCTGATACAGACAAAAACACTGATCAGGTTGCTGCAGATATTGAACGCGACTTCTTTATGACAGCAAAAGATGCACTTGAATACGGCATTGTTGACCATGTAATGCCTTCAAAAAAAGCTAAATAAGGATTTTTTACAATGAAACGCTTTACTCAAAATGACTACTTCTGTTTTTTCTGTGGTAACACACCTGGTAGAGATAGAAAATTAATTGCAGGACCAAGTGGCAATACATTTATCTGTGATAAATGTGTAGCAATCTGTAATGAAATTATTGATCAGCAGGCAGCAGAAGTTTTGCCAATAGAACTACAGGATGTACCTACTCCTAAAGAATTTAAAGCATATCTTGACCAGTACATTGTTGGACAGGATGATGCTAAAAAGGTTTTATCTGTAGCTGTTTATAACCACTATAAACGAATGTCTATTGATAAAGCAAAACAAGCTGATGATTCTGCCGTAACAATCGAAAAATCTAATGTTCTTATTATTGGACCTACTGGTTCTGGTAAAACTTTACTTGCAAGAACTTTAGCACAGAAACTTAAGGTTCCATTTGCAATTGCAGATGCTACAACCCTTACTGAAGCTGGTTATGTTGGTGAAGATGTTGAAAATGTTCTTTTAAAGCTTATTAATGCAGCTGATGGTAATATTGAAGCAGCACAGCGCGGTATTATCTTCATTGATGAAATTGATAAAATTGCCCGTAAATCTGAAAACACATCTATTACACGAGATGTAAGCGGTGAAGGTGTTCAGCAGGCTCTTCTTAAAATTATTGAAGGTACAGTTGCCAGTGTTCCACCACAGGGCGGACGCAAACATCCTAATCAGGAAATGATTCAGATTGACACATCAAATATTTTGTTTGTACTTGGCGGTGCATTTGTAGGACTTGATAAGATTGTTGAACAGCGAGTTTCTGCTCGTGCAATGGGATTTGGTTCAAATGTTGGAAACATGGATGAAAGCGAAAAACAGAACCTTCTCAGCCAGACAACACCAGATGACCTTGTAAAATTTGGTCTTATTCCAGAACTTATTGGTCGTATGCCAATTACATGTGCATTAAAAGAACTTACTCGCGAAGACTTAGTAAGAATTCTTACAGAACCAAAGAATGCTATTACTAAACAGTTCAAAGCATCTTTTGATATTGATAATGTTGATCTTGAATTTGAAAAGGAAGCAATTGAAGAAATTGCAGACGAAGCAATCAGACAGAAAACTGGTGCCCGTGGTTTAAGAACTATCGTAGAAAAAATGCTTATGGACATTATGTTCGAAGTTCCTGATATTAAAGGAAAGAAAAAAGTTGTTATTACTAAAGATGTAGTACAGCAGAAAATAAATGATGTTTCTAAAATGGTCATCACTTTAGACGATGAACCAGCAAAAATTGAAGCTTAAAGCTTATTAATAACTTCAATTGTTTTAGAAATTGTATCATCCCAGTTATAGAGAGCGGCCTTCTGAAGACCACTCTCTATCATTTTAAAGCGGAGTTCATCATCCTCAATAATTTTTTCCATTCCATCTGCAATTTCCGAAATAACATCAGAATTAAAATATAAGGGCACATCTCCCCCAACCTCTTTTAATGCACCTTTGTCAGAACAAAGAACAGGAATACCACAAGCCATTGCCTCAAGAATTGGCAATCCAACACCTTCATTTACAGAAGGAAATACGCAGGCTGAAGCACCAGCGTACAAAGCAGCAAAACTTTCGTGTGGAAAATAACCTGTAAGGAAAATATCTCCTGCAAATTCACTGGTTCTAACAGCATTCTGAACATCTTCTGCATAAGAGCCTGAACTTCCGGCAATTACAAGTCTATGTGGAGCATTTGTATTTTTCTTAAACTGATCAAAAGCTTTTATAAGCTCTATATGTTTTTTATTTGAGTTGGAAATTGATGAACCATAAACAAAATAAGGGCGTTTAATTGCAAAAGGATTTATATTTACATATTCATCATTTGGATCAATAAATGGGAAAAACAATTTATGATTAATACCATTATGAACAACAGTGATATTTTCTTCAGGTAAACCCAAATTCAATAAATCCTTTTTTATAAATTCTGTTCCAGCAATAATTTTGTTTACTTTTTTTAGTCCGTTAAGTAATTTTTTCTGATATGTTTTGGAATGATTTTCTACCTGTTTAGAAACAAGTGTATTAATTACAGCCACGGTTTTAGCAGATTTTATTCTTTTAGGAAGTACATGTTCAAAGGATGGATAGATAACTACATCGTATTTATTTTTCTTTACAAATCGTTTTAATGAAGTCTGATGCCAGCGACGGATATACTTTTTACTGTCTTTTATATCAACCGAAACATAAGAAGCCTGCTCGTTATTAATATAAACAAAACGGTCCATTTCAAAACCGAATAATTCAAGTTCAATATCTTTTGATGGAATATAGTTTTCAATAAAATTTAATAAATAGGAACCACAACCAGACTGTCCATGATTGCAGCCAAAACTATCAATGCCAATTTTCATAAGCTAGATTATATCATTTTTTTTATGGGTATGCTATAAATACATATATGGCAAATACAAACGCATTTTCATTATTATCAGATGACATTAAAGCAAAACTTACAACATTAAATATTTCTACTCCTACTCCTGTTCAAAACCAGGTAATTCCTGTTATTGCAGAAGGCAAAAATCTTTTATTTGAATCAGAAACAGGAACAGGAAAAACCTATGCTTATCTTCTTCCCTTAATCAATAAACTGGAACAGGATGAAGATAAAACTAAGCTTAGAATTATTGTACTTGCCCCAACCTTTGAACTTGCTTCTCAGATTAATTCCGCTGCAAAAGCAATAACCGCAAGAAAAACTGCTTTACTTATAGGTGGTGCACCAATTAAAAGACAGATTGAAGTTTTAAAAGAAAAGCCTCAGATTATTATTGGAACAGCCGCTCGTCTTACAGAATTAATCCGTCTAAAAAAGCTTAAGGCTCAGGATTTATTTGCAGCTGTTTTTGACGAATGCGACCGCCTTGTAAAAAAAGAATCAGTTGAAGACACACAGAATTTTCAGATTTGTCTTCCAAAAACAGCTCAGATTATTGCCTGCAGCGCCACTATTAATAAACAGTGCAGAATTTATTTCGCCGGAATGGATAATGTTATTATTCCAAAAGAAAACATTCTTAAAGAACGCATTACTCACTGGGCAATTTACGCAGAAACAAGAGATAAAATTGATACTCTCCGTAAACTGTTAGCAGCAGAAAAACCAGGCAAAGCACTTATTTTTACATCAAGAGCGGATCAAGTTGAGAATATCTATAACAAACTTACATATAAAAAAATTGAATGTGCTGCACTTCACGCAAAAGCTGATAAACAGGCCAGAAAAGCAGCCTTTGACCGTTTCCGTTCAGGAAAGCTTACAATTCTTATTACAAGTGACCTGGCTGCCCGTGGACTTGATATTCCAGATATTACTCACATCATTCAGATGGATTTGCCTTCAGATGAAGATTTCTTCATTCACAGAAGTGGTCGTACAGCCCGTGCAGGTAAAAACGGCATTAATGTTGTAATTGGTGATGCTTTTGAAATGCGTCATTATGCTGCTTTAGAAAAAAAACTTGGTATAAAAGTGTATCCAAAGCAGATTATCAACGGTAAAGTTTGTGCACCAATTATTGATGAATAAGAGTAACCTTTAATAAAAAAAATAACAAATATCTTCATATATGAATTCCCATTGTAGAAGCCTTATTTTTACACTATAATAGTAGAACTATATAAAATTGGGGTAAAAAGTGTTTCTTAAAAGTCTGGATATTCACGGTTTTAAATCATTCGCTGACAAAACTCATATTCAATTTGCAGATGGTATTACCGCCTTACTTGGACCAAATGGTTGTGGTAAAAGTAATGTTGTAGATGCCATTAAATGGGTATTAGCAGAAAACCGATCAAAAAATCTTCGTGCTGAAAAAATGGAAGACGTTATTTTTAACGGTACTGAAAATCGTGCAGCACTTAACACCGCAGAAGTTACACTTACACTTTGCAATGACAAAGGCCTCCTTCCAATTGATGAAGAAGAAATTGCAATTACCCGCCGTCTCTATAGATCAGGAGACCAGGAATATTTTATTAATAAACGTCCTGCAGGCCCTACAGAAATCCGTCGTCTTTTTATGGATACAGGTGTTGGTAAAGCAGCCTACTCTGTAATGGAACAGGGAAAAATCGATCAGATTCTTTCCAGTAAACCAGAAGACCGCCGTTATCTGTTTGAAGAAGCTGCTGGTATCAGCCGTTCCAAAGCAGAATGTGCAGAAGCTGAACGGGAACTTGAGCGCACCCGTCAGAACATGATTCAGATTGAAATTGCACTTACAGAGATAAAACGACAATATGATACTCTCAAGATTCAATCTGAAAAAACAATTAAATACAGAAAATATAAGGAAGATATTACTAATCTTGAACTTGATATCGCTCTTTTGCGCCTAAAGAATTTTGTTCAGGATAAAGCCCGTCACGAAGAAGAACTTAAAACTGTATTTGAAAAACGAGACAAGGTTCAGAAAGAAATTGCTGAAATCAACAATACTATCTCTGAAAATATGGATAAGGTTAATGCCATGCAGGATGAACTTTATTCTAAACAGGCAGAACTTATTGGTATTGGTAAAGAAAAAAACGGTAAACTGGAACTTATCAAACAGTTCAATACTCGTGCCTCTGAAATTAAAGAAAAAATCAACAGTCTTGTTGTTCGTAAAAATGCAGTTCAGGAACGCATTGATGAGTTTCAGGAAGAAGTTGATGAGCAGAATGCTTTACTTCACGATAAGGAAAAGCAGCTTAATGATATTAAAAACAACATTACTTCTTTTGAAGAAAACATTGATAAAAGCTCAAATCTTATTACAGATAATGACCGCAAAGTTGACAGTCTTAGAGTTCATATTGGAGAACTTGAAAAAGCCCGTTCTGAATTACAGGAACAGTTAACTGCAATTACAGAAGATATTGTAACTAAGCTGGATGAAAAATTAAAATCAGCAGGTTTTTCTGAAGGTCAGATGCGAATTGCTAAAGAAGAACTGGACACAACTATTGGCAAGCTTAGAATCTTTGTAAATGGCCGTAAAAATATTTTTGATGATTATGTAAAACAGTCTCTTAAAGCAGATGAAGCTTCTAAAGTTATTGCAGAAGCGAAAACTGCATTTGAAGATGCAGAAGCTCAGATTGGAGATTTAGAAAAAGCACTTTCTAAATATATGGAATCATCACCTTCTTTTATTACTGAATTCCTTTCTCCAGAAGGTATAATGACAAAGAAACGTGCAATTGATGCAAAAATCAATGACAACATTTCTAATGTTGAAAATACCAATAAACAGATTTCTGAGATTCATACAGAAAACACAAATCTTACAGCAAAGATTAATGAATATAAAGAAACCTTAAACAATCTTAAAATTAACGAAGGTAAAATGCAGGAACAGATTACTGCATCTAAAAATCAGATTTCAATGCTTGAAAGAAGTCTTGCATCGGAACAGAGTACACTTCGTAATATTGATGATGAATTGTTTACAGAAAACAAACATCAGGAAGAAATCACAGACCAGATAAATGAAGTTCAGGATGAGCTTGCAGAAATTGAATATCGTGGAAACAAGCTGGCAGAAGAACTTAAAAAGCTTGATGAAGAAATTGCAAAATGCAACAAATCTGTAAGCGGTAAAAGTGATGCTCTTCAGCGTAAACAGGATGAACAGAGAAAATATCAGGAACAGTATGAACGTTTAACTCTTACATTGAACTCTGCTGATAATGATATTAAAAATGTTAAACAGAATTTCCAGGATCAATACTCTATCGATCTTATGGCTCATGAAGAGAGAATGTACAAAATTACAACTCCAGCAGCCGATTTAAGAGATAAGCTAAGTACAGCTAAAAAAGATTTCCAGGCATTAGGCACTGTAAACCTTATGGCTCCTGAAGAATTCTCAGAAGTAAAGGACCGTTACGAACGACAGAGAACTAATTACGAAGATACACAGAAATCTCTTGAAAATCTTGTTCGTGTCAGTGAAGAAATTAAATCTAAATCTGCAGAAATGTTCCTTGAAACATATAACCAGATTAAAAAGAATTTCCATAACATGTTCCGCCGCCTTTTTAATGGGGGTCGTGCAGAATTAAAGCTGGCTGATCCAACAAATATTCTTACTTCAGGTATTGATATTTATGCTCAGCCACCTGGAAAAAAACTGGAAAACATTGCATTACTTTCCGGTGGTGAAAAAACAATGACTGCAGTAGCATTACTCTTTGCTACATATCAGGTTCGCCCTAGTCCATTCTGTCTTCTTGACGAAATTGATGCCGCACTTGATGATAAAAACGTTTCTTCATTTGTAACTGCATTGGAAAGCTTTGCAAGTGTAAGCCAGTATATTGTTATTACTCACAACAAAAAGACTGTAATGGGTGCCGGAACAATGTTAGGTATTACCATGGAAGAGTCAGGTGTAAGTAAAATTATTGCACTTCGTCTTGATGAAGAAATTCAGCGTGGATATCAGGAAACTCCAAATGAACGGTTTGTTGAAGAAGACGTTCCTGATGAAGAAGGTGTAGTATTACCACCTCGCCCACCAAAACGGGAACATACAGAAGAAACCTCTGAAGATAAACCTCAGGAATAATAAATGAAGCTTAAAGAGTTTTTTGATAATTTAAAAGAAAGAATTATATCTCTTTATGAACGAGTTAAAACCTTTTATGTTGAAAATAAAACTATTTCAATTGTAATTGGTTCACTCACATTTGTTATTATTATTTGTATTATTTTACTTACTTGCAGCGTTGGTCAGAAGAAGGAACCTGAAGAAATTGAGCCAGTTGTATTAACACAACCTTTAGTTACGCCTGAAGGTCCTGTTTTACCAAAGGATTATAACATTACAAGAAAAACCGATAAAAACTGGAATGAAAAGGAAATTTCAGAATGGTTCACAGTTCCATCGGAGAAAGAAGTTGAAGCGTTGTCTAAATCAAATGACAACATGGTAAATGAAATTATAGGAGCAGCTCCTTGAAAAAGTATTTAATTTTAGTCGCTGGTATTTCATTATTATTTTTCTCTTGTGCATCAAAACCTGAAGAATCTGATTCTATTGTTTTAAATTTAGGAAAAGGAACTTCTGATAATTCAACTATAAACGAAATTGGCTCTCCTGAACTAAAAACAGAAGATATTGGACAGGCTCCAGATATGACAGGAGAAATCGGTCTGAATTCCCCTGTTTCAAATGATATTGGTGATTTATCTTCTTTTACTGACATTTCCGGTCAATTTGAAACTACTGATGATACTGCTTCTGCAAATCCAGATAACTCCTCAGAATTAGAAGAAAATGCAGATGATGTAGAAACTACAGAAAATAAGAATAACTCTGAAACTGAACTTTCATTAGAAGATGAAATAAATATGCTGGCAGATCCTGAAGTTATTGATCTTGAATATGTTGAAGAAAGTACTCCTGTTACATTACAGCCAGCTGAAAGTACTAATGAAGCAGCAGAAACTGTACAGCAGGATAATGTATCTACAGAAGAAAATTCTTCTTTATTATCTTCAACAGAAAATGAAAAATCTAAAACTGAAAAAAACTCTGACAGTGTAAAACCTGTTAAAAAACCAACAACTGTAGAGCAGGATGATGATGAAATTATTGATCTTACAGAGAACAACAGTTCTGATGATATTCTTGAAATTCTTGATCCTGATTCAGATGCTTTTCCAGAAGAAACTGAACCTGTAATCATAATTCCATCTAGAAAAGTCACTCTGAAAATTGGACAGACTCTTGAAGTTATGTATCCAGGTTCCGGCTGGATTTACATGGGAACAACCGACAGTACAAAGGACTTCACATTCCTCGGCAAAAAACTTGGAACTCAGAATACAAAATTTACATTTACAGCAAAAGCTGAAGGAACCAAAATTCTTCATTTCTACAAAAATGATGCATTAACAGAAAACTATATTGATGATTATCTTGAAGTTGAAATTTTAAAGGATAAGGATACTGCAAAATCAACTATCCCTGCCCCAGCGTATAAAAATCCAGTTCCAAAAAAAGTAATTAAAGAACCTGTAACTAAAACTGAATCAGAACCTCAAAAACAAACAGAAATAAAACCTGTTGATACTATAGTTGAATCAAAAAAAGTTGAACCTAAAACAGAAACAACTCCTGCTGTTACAAAACCACAAGTAACACCAGTTGAACAAAAAAATACAGTTGCAAAAGAAGTTGAAAAAACACCTGTTGTATCTGCACCAGCAAAAACTGAAAATAGTAAAACTGAAACTGCTAAACAAGAATTTTCAGAATCTGAAGTTTTGGATTTATTAAAGCAGGCTCATAATTTATATGACACTAAAGAATATAAGTCTGCATTAAATAAGCTTGCTCAATTCTTTGAATTCAGTACAAGAAAACGAGATGAAGCATTCTTTTTGCAGGGACAGATTTACGAAGCTGATTCTTCTGTTAAAAACATAAAACTTGCAATCGAAGCATATAGAAATGTAACTAAAAATTATCCGGCAAGTCCTTATTGGGACGATGCCAATAAACGCATAATTTATTTAACAAAATTTTATCTTGAAGGAAGATAAGGGAGGATTTAAATATGTTAAACAAAGTTGCAAAAATTATTACTTTACTTTCTGCGTCTGCAGTATTTTTGTCTTGTACAATTCAGAAACCAGCGGCTCCAGAACGAAGTATTACAGTAAATGGAAAAGCCTCAGTTCAAGTAAAAGCTGATATGGTTTCTTTAAACTTTCTTGTTCGTACAAAAGACTGGAATGTAAACAAAGCTTCAGATAGAAATGCAGAAATTTCAAATAAAGTAATTGAAGCTATTAAAACTGCTGGTGTTAGTTCTGATGATATTTCTACAGCAAATTATAATATTTCACAGGATCTTTCTAACACTTTCCCAGGTCAATATACTGTAATCAATAACATTAAGGTTTTAATCAGAAACACAGCAATTACAGGTAATGTTATTGATGGTGCAGTAGTTGCTGGAGCAAATGGATTAACAGGATTTACTTATCTTGCAGAAGAAGATACTTCAGCATTGCGTCAGGCTCGCACCCAGGCTATCCAGAATGCACAGGACGCTGCAAACTTACTTGCAGGTGCAAGCGGTGCAAAAGTTGGTACTGTACTTGAAATTACAGAAGGTTACTCAACAGTATCTCAACCAAAATTAGCAAGTACTATTGCCTCAAACTCAGTTGCTACACCAATTGTTGAAGGTACAGTGACAGTTGAATCAAATGTAACAGTTCGTTACTCTTTGGAATAGATATTAAACATCATTTAAGGAGACATAGAAATGTTAGACTATAAATTTATTAAAGATAATCTTGCTGCTGTAAAAGAAAACATTGCAAACCGTAATATGGTTGCAGATGCAGACAAGGTTGTTGAACTTTACGACAAAAACACTGCACTTACAACAAAATTGCAGGGACTTCAGCAGAAACGAAATGAAAATGCTGCAGCTATGAAACAGAAGCTTGATAATGACAAACGGCAGGAACTCATTGCTGCTGGTAAAGCAATTAAGGATGAAATTGCTGGTGTTGAAGCAGAACAGAAACAGGTTGCTGCCGACTTGGAAGAAGCTGCACGCCAGATTCCAAATATGGTTCATCCAAAAGCTCCAGTTGGAAAACTTGATACAGAAAATCTTGAAGTTAAAGTTGTTGGAACTCCACGCAAATTCGACTTTGAACCAAAAGATCATGTACAGCTTGGAGAATCACTTGATATTCTTGATTTTGACCGCGGTACAAAAGTTTCTGGACCAAAATTCTACTATCTTAAAAACGAAGCCGTTTTCCTTGAACAGGCTTTAATTATGTACGCTTTGAACACTCTCCGTAAGCACGGTTTCGAAATGTTCATTACTCCAGATGTTGCAAAAGAAGAAATTCTTAAAGGTATTGGTTTTAATCCTCGTGGTAATGAATCAAATGTATACTCAATTGAAGAAGAAGGAACTTGTCTTGTAGCAACAGCAGAAATTACACTTGGTGGTTACCATCAGGATGAAATCTTAGACAAGGCTACACTTCCTCGTTTCTACGGTGGTCTTTCTCATTGTTTCCGCCGCGAAGCAGGAGCTGCCGGTCAGTTCTCTAAAGGTTTGTATCGTGTACACCAGTTTGATAAAGTTGAAATGTTTGCTTATGCAACACCAGAACAGTCTGATGAAATTCACGAAAAGCTTCGTCAGATTGAAGAAGAAATCTTTACAGGTCTTGGACTTTGCTTCC
Source organism: Treponema sp. (assembly GCA_016292805.1). GTDB lineage: Bacteria > Spirochaetota > Spirochaetia > Treponematales > Treponemataceae > Treponema_D. The sequence goes on from JAEDFM010000044.1 coordinate 12,472, forward strand.
ATGTAGTAGATACTTGTACAGGTGATCTTGGTGCTCCAGCTTATCGTAAATGGGACCTTGAAGCATGGATGCCAGGCCGCAACGGCGGAGAATTTGGTGAAGTTACATCAACATCAAACTGTACAGATTATCAGGCTCGTCGCTTGAACATTAAATACAAGGATGATGATGGCAAGAACAAATATGTTCACACATTGAACGGAACTGCAATTGCTGTAGGACGCGCAATGCTTGCTATCCTTGAAAACTATCAGAATGCAGATGGTTCAGTTACTATTCCAGAAGTACTTGTTCCATACTGTGGCTTTGATAAGATTCTCCCTAAAAATAAATAATTAATATTTTATAAAAATCCTGTGTCTGATTTATATGCTGCACAGGATTTCTGTTCTTGAGGTTGCAAATGGACGAAAAAAATTATACAAGAAAAATTTATATGGTATTACTGTTTATTTCTCTTATTCTTATGGGATTTATCTGTAAAACCTTAAGTTCAGTACTGCTTCCCGTTATTACTGCTATATTTTTCTCCTTTGCACTTCTTCCTGTAATTCAATTCTTAAAAAACAAATGTAAGATTCCATGGGGTATATCTACAATTATCCTTGTAGTTCTTATTTTTATAATTTTATTCCTTACAGGAACATTACTTGTTTCAAGTTTATCTACAATCGTTGTTGAATATCCTAAGTATGAAAACAAGTTTATGTCTATTTATAAAACCATTGCTCCACATTTAAGACTTGAAGTTGATGAAGGTTTATCATTCATTGAAAACATGTGGAAATATTTTAAAGTAAGAGATTTAGTACAGCAGGCAGCTCTTGAACTATCAACTGGCGCAGTTTCTTTAGCTAAAACGATTTTTACAATTCTTTTACTTATGGTTTTTCTTCTTTTGGAAATCCGTTATACAAATAAAAAAGCTGATACCGCTTTTCAGGGAGAAACAAAAGTAAAGGTACAGAAAATCGCTTCAAATACAATTAATGAAATTAAACAGTTTATTTCAATTAAGTTTATTGTATCTTTAGCTACAGGTATTCTTGTTTATTTTGTAACATTTATTTTCGGAATGGACTTCCCTATCGTCTGGGCATTTATTGCATTCATAATGAACTTCATTCCTATTTTTGGTTCAATTATATCTTGTGTTGCTACAACACTGTTTGCCATGCTTGAGTTTTATCCTAACAGTATAGGTAAAATAATCGCCATTTTTATTTTAATGGTTGTAATCAATTTTACTATTGGAAATATTCTTGAACCAAGAATTGAAGGTAAACATTTAGGGCTTTCCCCTTTCATTATTCTAGTAAGTCTTTCAGTATGGGGTTATATCTGGGGCTTTGCAGGAATGATTTTTGCTGTACCTATTATGGTAATCATTAAGATTTGCTGCGAAAATATTGATTATTTAAATCCAATTGCAGTAATGCTAGGAAATGATAATTCTATTGAATCCTAAATAAACAGGTTCTTTGTGGCCTTTTCATACAGGAAGCGTAAATCCTCTTCCTGTAATGTTGTATACTTAAAATCAACACACATTTTTCGTTCATCTTCAGATTTATATAATTTGTTTACCTGAGCTGTTACATATATGTCTCGTGATACAATTGGACCTTTTTTTAATGAGAATACAAGTTTGATTCCATATTCATCATTTAAAACAAAATTATGGGTTGTATAATCAAAACCAAAAACAATTCTTTCATGGTCTACATATAGAACATTTAATGGTTTTACTCTGTTTTCCATGGCTTCCATTTTTACCTGTTCAGCATTTGTAAGATAATGACAAACAGGAATCAACTGTAAACCATTTCCAATATTTTTTTCAATTTTAGCTTCGTTTACATATTTTTCCAGCAGTTCTTTTGCCTTTTTCTGATTTTCTAAAGGAATAAGTTTCCATACCGGGCGTTCAAATAATTCAATACCATCTGTAGGAATACATTTTAAGTTTAGATCTTTTGTTGTTTTACATTCAAAATAAATAAGTGCAGAAAAGTTATATTGAGTTTCTTCTACAATATCAGCAATTCTATTAATAACAGCAGGAATTAACAAAATAAGATTTTCATTTTTCTGCTTAACTTCTGAAGTAAAAAATAAACCTACTCTATTATAATAAAATTCAACCTTTACAGTTTTGCCGGCAAAATCTTTTGCAGAAGAAGGAGGATTTTCCAGTTCAATTTCTCCGTTTTCTTTTACATTTACATGTTCAGCTTTAATTGCAACAGGAAATACTTGTGATGTAAGAGACTGTATACGATCTTTATTTAAATTAATTTCTTTAGTATCTTCAAGAACAGTTAATGTTACAGGAACATTTCCATCAATTAAATATTGAAGTACCAATTCTCTTTCAATTCCAGAAAGCTGTTTAGTTATCATGTAAATTCTCCCACTTTTCTATATTAGCCTGATAAATCATTTTTTCTTCATCAGGATTAATTAATATTTTAACATATAGTTTTTTATTTTGTGAAATAAATAATAATGGAACTTCGGCATAGGAATCAGATTCAGTAAACAAAGGCTTTCCAATATAATATGTATTAAAAAGCTTAAGTTTTACATCTTCTTTTTTTACTGGAAATTTAGTGTCAAAATTAATTTCCCAGTTTTGACACAGATCTTTCATAAAAAAAACAGCATTGAAAATATATTTTTCATTAAAATAATCACCAATAGCTTCCGAATAATCAAAACAAATTGTTTTACAAAAATCATTAAGAATTTTCTGACAGTTTTTATCCAAAGAACTAATATCCACACTTCCAAAATCTTTAATAGATGGATATACAGGACTTTTACCAGAATAAACTGCCTTATAAGTTTCCGAAGAAACTGTTACAGAACTGTCAAAAAGTTCATCAATAAGAGGCTGGGTTAAAAGATTTTCCTCCAAAGCTCGTGTCCAAAGCTCTTTTTCATTACGTTCCACAATAATCTGCTTAATAGTTTTTTGTTCCAATGTATTTACATCTACAGTCTTATTATTAGAACAAGAGAAAAATAATATTGAAATTCCCAATATCAACAAACTAATTTTTTTCATTCGTAAATAAAATATAACATAATTAAAAGATTTATTTAACTATTAGCAAAAAAAGAAAACTTTATGTTATTAAAAAGTCAGAACAGTGAGAGGATCGAACTCCCGACATAATTAAAATCGGAAATCCGTTAAAAAATAAAGAGCCAGCTTTATTTTAGGATTATCCGAAAATTCATTTCCGAATAAGCGGCAGCGAATGAGGGCGTAGAATGTCGGGATAGGCCAAGTTATTATTGCCATTCCCCTTTCATTTTCGCTTTAAAATAAAAAAAGCCTTCGGAAAACCGAAGGCCTATGGACGGTGAGAGGATCGAACTCCCGACATGCTCCAATTGGAAATCCGTTAAAAAAAATGCGATAGCATTTTTTAGGATTCTCCAACTTTCTGCTCGACACGATTTATCGTGTCGTCTGCAGAATGTCGGGATAGGCCAAGTTATTATGCCAATCCCCTTTCATTTTTGCTTTAAAATAAAAAAGCCTTTGGAAAACCAAAGGCATCTGGACGGTGAGAGGATCGAACTCCCGACATAATTACAATCGGAAATCCGTTAAAAAATAAAGCGCCAGCTTTATTTTAGGATTATCCGAAAATTCATTTCCGAATGAGCGGTAGCGAATGAGGGCGTAGAATGTCGGGATAGACCAAGTTATTATTGCCATTCCCCTTTCATTTTCGCTTTAAAATTAAAAAAAGCCTTTGGAAAACCAAAGGCATCTGGACGGTGAGAGGATCGAACTCCCGACATTCTGGGTGTAAACCAGACGCTCGTA
>JAEDFM010000045.1 GCA_016292805.1 Treponema sp.
AAAAAAACTCGAGACTTAAAATAGATGGCGAAATTTTAGCCATCTATTTTAATCATTGTTCTATTATAACACAAAACTAGAAAGGTAGTATATTTTATGAAATTTGGTAAGCGAAGTTTTCAACAGAGTGTCAGCTACTGTATATAGAAGAATCTTTTTCATATTTTTATTTATGGTGTATTTAAAACAAAAAAAGAGATATATTCTTGAGTATGGAAAAAACAGAAGAAACACAGAACAGTACAAAGACTTCTTTTAAAGGAGTTTTTATTCTTTTAATGACAGCCCTTATTTGGGGAACATCTTTTTTAGCACAGCGCTTTGGAACAGACAGCGGTGTAGAACCATTTACTTTTCAGGGAATTAGAACTCTTATGGGAGCCATGGTTCTTGTTCCATTCATTTTAATTCGGGATAAAGCTTCTGCAAAAAGCATGACAGAACAGCAGCTGGCAGAAAGAAAAAAGACAAATAAAAAAGCAGTAATTTATGGTTCGATTGTAGGTGTGGTATTATGTGCGGCTACAAACTTACAGCAGTGGGCTTTTGTAGCAGAACCAAGTGCAGGAAAAATTGCATTCATTACCGCAATGTATATGTTTTTTGTTCCTATTTTTGGATTGTTTTTTAAAAAGAGGGTTCCACTTTTAACATGGCTTTGTGTTGTAGTTGGCTTTGTAGGATTATATTTTCTGTGCATTAAGGAAGAGGGGTTTGGTGGTGTAAATGCAGGTGACTTGCTTGCCTTTGGCTGTGCCATTTTCTTTTGTATACAGATTTTGCTTCTGGAAAAATTTGCACCAGATTGTGATGGTATAAAACTTTCCTGTGTTCAGTTTTTTGTGGCTGGTTTAATTTCTATTATTTTAATGTTTATTTTTGATTCGCCAAAGCCTGAAGCATTGAAGGCTGCCATTGGGCCACTTTTATATTCTGGTATTATGAGCTGCGGTATTGCTTATACTTTGCAGGTTGTGGGACAGAAATATTGTGAAGCTACAATTGCTTCTTTGCTTATGTGTATGGAATCGGTGTTTGCAGTATTGGCAGAAGCCCTTGTTATTCATCGTATTCCTGGCAGCTGGGAAATTCTTGGTTGTGTAATTATGTTTGCAGCAATTATTATTTCCCAGCTTTCGGATATTATTAAACTTAGAAAAGAAAAATAATTTATTCTTCGTGAGAAGCTTTCCATTCTCCAGGAGAAAAACCTGTGCTTTCCTTAAATATTTTTGCAAAGTATTTAGGATCGCTAAAGCCTGATCGTTCTGCTACTTCGTAAATTTTGTAGCAGCCTTTTCCCAGTAAACGACAGGCTTCATCAATTCTTATCTTTTTGATGTATTCATTAAAATTAACACCTGTATGTTCTTTGAATTTTTCGGAGAACCAGGTGTAATTTATGTTTACCTGATTTGCTACCATTGCCATATTTATGTTTTTTGAAAAATTCTGATGGATATATTCCAGTGCTTTTTCAATGTGTGGATTTTCAATATTCTGTTTTTTAAGCAGAGCAGCAAGGTAAATAAAATAATCCATAACACAGATAGTCCATTCACTTATGTGCTGGTACTGCCAGATATTTTCAATCATGATGCTTTTAAGCTGAAGGTAAGAATCGTTTTGGGTGTAAGAAGGGTAGCGGACAAAAAGGCTGGAACAGATTCTGTTGTATAAATACTCTAAAGCAAAGGGTTTTTCTTTTTCGTTAAAGCTGGTGAAATCTAAAAATTTGTTCACCTGTTTTTGAACATCATCGTTGCTGGCAATTGTAAGTTTTGCAAGACTGTGTTCGTAAAGTTCATCTATTTTGGAATAATCTATTGAAACATCTTCTGCATAATAAGTTATCTGTATTGATGGATTGAAGAAAGAATTCAGCATGGCAATAAATGCCTGTTTTTTATAGGTTCGTAATGCAGAAAGATTATCTGAAGAATTACTTACACCTATAGTTTGATTTGTAATTGATGCAGCGGAATCCAGCATAAGTTTTGTTTCTCGTGGAATTACAATACATTCATAATTCTTTTTACTTTCCAAAGTGTAATAGCCAGAAGACTTAAAGGTTTCTTCAACATACTGCCTGCTGTGTTTACCCATAATACAAAGACAATAATATCCGTTTGGAAATTTTGAATTATCAATTCCCAGCTTGTAATCAATTCTGCCTTCGTCAATGATTGAGCGCAGTGCCTGTTCATTGTTTTTTTGCTGTTCTTTCTGATATTCAGAAATTGCCTGCTGGACAGAGCTGATTAATTCCTTTTTATCAACAGGCTTTAAGATATAAGACATAGCCCCGTTTTGGATTGCAGCCTTGGCGTAAACAAAATCATCAAAACCACTAAGAACAATTATGGTTGGTTTAACTTCCAGCTGGGAAACACTTTTCATCAATTCTACACCATCAAGAATTGGCATACGAATATCTGTAATCAAAACATTTGGATTTTCAGTTTTACATAATTCCAAAGCTTCGCTGCCGTTTTTAGCTTCGAAAATTTCAAGAGGTACTTCAATATTATCTTTGATAATTTTTTTAATACCGGCGCGAATTAATTTTTCATCATCTGCAATTACAATTGAAATCATACTGTGCTCCGTACATTTGGAACAGGAACGCTGATTGTAGTTCCTTCTCCCAGTTTAGATTCAACCTGGATTTTGTAATCGAAGCCATAGAAAACATTCAGTCGTTGCTGAATATTTTTAAGGCCAATACTTCCTTTTGAATCTCGTTCATAATCTACATTTGATAAATAACTTTCTATTTTGTTTATTGTTTCCTGGTCCATACCACAACCGTAGTCTTGAACCGAAAGATATACTTTTGAATTATCTTCTGTAAGCTTTGCTGTAATGCGTAAGGTTGCATCTGCTTCTGTGGCTTCGATTGCGTGAACAAAAGCATTTTCTACTAATGGCTGAAGAGTCATTTTTGGAATTTCCAGATCCATAAGTTCTTCTGGAATTTCTATCATCAACGAAATTGTGTAATCGTTTCTGATGTTTAAAATATATATGTAAGATTTAATATATTCAATTTCCTGGGCGAGAGAAACACGATGGATGCGCCAGCGCAAACAGTAACGCATCATTTTGCCTAAAACCTGCAGGCTTTCTTCAATGTCTTCCTGGTCTGCAAGAACGGCCTGCATTCGGATTGTTTCAAGAACGTTGTAAAGGAAGTGGGCATTGATTTGGTTTTGCATGGCTTTCATTTCTGTGTCTGCAATAAGACTTTGTTCTGTTTTAATCTGCTCAATCTGTTCTGTTAATGTTTTTGTCATCAGGTTAAAGGTTTCCTGTGTTTCCTGAATTTCTTCAATTCCGGAAACTGGAATTTGAACAGATAAATCTCCTTCCTTGACTTTTTTCATTCCGTCCATAATTGTATAAAAGCCGGAAAGGAGATGATTTGTAATATATTTAACCCCTACAGTTAAAAGTAACATTAGGGCAGCAATTCCAAGAATAATTAAAAGAGAATCGATCCACATTTCTTTGAGTAAATCTTTTCCCAGGTTTACATGAACTAAATAAACATCAAGATCTGGAATATATTTCCAGACAATCATTTTGTTCCAGATGGTTAGAAAAGCGGTTCCTGAATCTTTTTGAGATTTACAAATACTTTTAGTGATTTTGTTTAAAGCACCTTTTGAAATTTTTGGTGCATCAAATTGGTCTGTCTGTGCAGAAATATTTATGAGTTGATTGTCAGCAGTTTTTTTGAAAACACATTCGTAAGAATCAAAATGGGGTGGATTATAAACTGAAGGGAAAAAATCTTCCATGCGAACTGCAATTTGAAGGTATCCGATCAGTTTATGGTTTTTATAAATTTCTCTGGTTGTGCATACAGAAGGAAGTTTAAGTCCGTTCTGATAGCCCATATAATTTGCTCTGTAATTTAAGCTCCATCTCTGTTTATCATTTTCTGTTAATCTGGATTCCTGAAGAATCATAGGCCAGCGTTCTGGAATGATTGCATTTGTAGGAAACAGGCGGGTAGAGTACAGGTAGGGTGTAATTCTGGAAATACTTTCTAAGATTGTTGTCTGTGTCAAAAGAACATCAATAACTTCGTCTTCTGTATAACCTTCTGGCGAAATGAAAAACATTCTTATGTTTTCGTTTGCATTAATCATTGTCTCAATAAGATTGAAGGTGTTAATTTTTTCGTTTATCTGACTGACATTTATCTGGACAGTATCCTCAGCGGCACGGCGTGAGCTTAAAACCTGTCGACGCAAACTGTTAACAGTAATAATCGAAAGGAGGATGAAAAGAGGAACAATAACGATTAATGTATTTATAAGTACAACTTTCTTAGAAAATACCATTCTTCTATTATAACCTCATTATAACGGAAAAAGCAGGAAATCAATTTTGATTGATTTCCTGCAAAGAGAGTTTTTTATGGTAGGTTCAATTACATGCCAAGTTTCTTTTTATTGATGTTCATTAATTTTGTCTGAGCTTCAATAACTTTGTCATATCCATGAGCTTTCTTGTAAGCTTCGAAATCTGCAACGATTTTGTCGAATTCTGCTTCAGAACCTGCACGGATTAACTGTGGAAGAACTTTACCCCACTGGCGCTGGATTTCTTCTGCTGAGAGAGCTTCGTCAGATCCAACTGGGAGTGTAAGTCCGTCGTAAGCAGCGAATGACTGTACATAAGGACGAGTCCAGAGCTGTGGCTGTCCAAGTGAAGGTGCGTATTCAACACCGAACTGTGCCTGCCAAGCTGTATCCATCAACATCCAGTATGTGAACTGAATACCAACATCTGTTTCCTGCTTGTTCTTATCTGTTGAATCAAGCTCTTTCATTTCTGGAGTAAGTGTTGGAACACCATTTTCCATTGTGTAAGTTTTTCCTAAGATACCAAAGTTTGTATCCATCTGTCCTTCTTCTGAAATAAGGTAAGTAAGGAACTGAATAGCACGAGCTTTGTCTTTACAGTTTTTAGAAATCAAAGTTAATGTCCAACCAGAAATTCCGCCACCAGCTAAAGTTGGATCATCACCTTTAGAGTTTTTAGGACCCTGTACAGCAATGTAAACTGAGTTTGGATCTTTAGCATAAAGAGCGTTCTGTGCAGCCTGCATATCCCAGTTCTGGTACAACATACAGAAGTAGCGACCCTGAGCAGCTTTTTCTTCGATCTGTGAGCGTTTATCTACGAACATATCTGTAGAGATAAGTCCTTTTTCGTGTGCGTTGCGGAAAGCTTTAAGCCAGCGAATATATTCTGGATTGTGTGTAAGACCAAGGTCAGCATTCTGGAATTTTCCGTCAATTTCTGGTGGAAGAGCCAGGAAGTGTGATAAGTAACCCTGGAGCATTGAACAACCTGTATCACCGAATTCATTTGTTCCGAATGGAATAAGTGGCTGACCATTGACTGTTGGGAACTTCTTTTTAGCAGCTTCAAGAGCAGCAACAAATCCTTCTGGAGTTGTCATATCTGGGCTACCAAGAGCTTCGTACATATCTTTACGAACTAAGAATGTTTCGTTAGAAGTAAGTTTACCATTGTAATCTTTATAAGCCTGTGGTGTGAAAGATGCGTTTGGATAACCGTAAACGTGTCCATCAGCCTGTTTGTACCAACCCATTTTGTCGTTGTCTACAACTTTGAAGAAGTATGGATCATATTCTTCAGCAAGTGAATCAAGAGGTTCTACTAAGCCGGCATCAATCATCATTGGAACCTGACCTTCCCACCATCCAAGAGTGATAAGATCTGGTAATGCATCACCAGCGATCATTGCGTTTAATTTTTCTGCTTCGTTACCAGCTGGAACGATGAAGTTTACATCTACACCAGTTTTTTCTGTGATGTATTTTGAAACCATTGAATCACCCCAATGGCGAGCGAACCAACTGAAGTTAATGTACCAGTCAAGTTTTACTGGTTTGTCAGCATTTGCTTTCCATCCAGCTTCGTTTGCATTTGCAACTTTAGATGAAACAGCAGCGTCTTTTTTGTTACATCCAGTAAAAATCATACTGAAAGCCATTGCACCAAGCAATCCGATTGTTGCTATTTTTTTCATAGAAATCCTCCTTTCTATTTTACACTATTTTGTGCAGTAAAAGTTTTTTTTGTTTTAAGTTGTGTTCTGGGGGAGTGGAGGCTTCTAAAAAATTGCTCCAAGTGTTGGCAATTTTTTTTAACGAAGCTCCGATTATTAACCCTTAACAGAACCAACCATAAATCCCTTAACAAAGTACTTCTGTAAGAATGGGTATACACACATAATTGGGAATGTGGTTACAACCATTGTTGCAAGTCGTACTGAATTAGAACTTACCTGCTGAGCAGTCATGCCGGCTGGCATTGCAACTACAGCTTTAGAAGCTGATGCACTTGCTACAATTCTGTACAAGTAAGTCTGAATTGGCTGTAACGATGCATTGTTGATGTACATGACACCAGTAAAATAATCGTTCCAGTGACCAACACCATTGAACAACGCGATAGTTGCAAGTACTGGTGTTGAAAGTGGCAAGATGATTCTTAGGAAAATCTTAAAATCATTTGCACCATCAAGTTTTGCAGATTCTTCCAAAGCTGGAGACATTTCTCTGAAGTAGGACATGAAAATAATCATGTTGTAGAAGTTGAACAATGAAGGAATGATGTAAACCAGGAAGTTATCATACAAACCTAAGTTTTTAATCAAGATAAAGTATGGGATAAGACCGCCACCAAAGAACATTGTGATTGTTCCGAATACCATATAGAAGTTGTGTCCCATAATGTGTTTCTTAGAGAAGGCATAACCAACCATTGCTGTAAAGAAAACACTTGTAGAAGTACCAAGGATAGTTCTCAGAATTGTTACAGCAAAAGCTTTAAGAATTGTTTTATCCTGGAAAACTGTTTTATAACTTTCAAGGCTGAACTTTCTTGGGAACAAATAGATTCCACCACGCAAAGCATCAGATGAATCATTGAAAGAAATAATAATTGTGTACCAAACAGGGTAGAGTGCGATGATACAGATCAAAGTCATTATTACATAAAGGAAAATATCACCGTATGTAGTTCTGTTTAATTTATTAGCTGTTTTCATATCAGTCTCCTAATTAGAACAATGAAGTATCGTTCATTCTCTTTGTTATCTGGTTGGCAATAAACAACAGAATGAAAGCTAATACCGATTTGAACAAACCAATTGCAGAAGCGAATGAGTATCGCATACTTCTCATGGCAGTGTGGTAAGTGTAAATATCAATTACATTACTGCGCTGTGCATTTAATGGATTCTGTAATACAAAGATCTGGTCGAAGTTAGAGTTCATAAGACCACCAACTGCAAGAATAAACAGAATAGTAATTGTTGGCATGATTGATGGTAATGTGATTGTCCAAATCTGCTTCCATCGGCTTGCACCATCAACACGAGCTGCTTCGTACATTTCCTGATCAATTCCAGAAATTGCAGCAAGGTAGATAATTGCCGACCAACCTAATTCCTTCCATAAATCTGATGCAATAACAATTCCCCAGAAATATTTTGGATAAGCAAGGAAAGCTATACCATCATGGATGATATTGAGCTTAATAAGGAGTTCATTAAGAAGTCCTGTTTCGCCCATCCAGGTTGTAAGAATACCGCCAAGAACTACCCACGAAAGGAAGTGTGGCATATAAGTAATTGTCTGTACTGCTTTTTTGAACTTTTCATTTTTGATTTCGTTCAACATTAAGGCAAACACGATTGGTAATGGGAAGTTGATTAAAAGCTTAAGAAGACTGATTCCTAAAGTGTTACCCATGATGTTCCAGAACTCATCATCTTTGAAGAACTTGATGAAGTGAGCAAATCCACCGTAAGCAGCCCATTCGCTTTTTAAGAATTCCAGAGAGAACAAAGGCATTGTAATTCTGTAGTTCTTTTTGAAAGCAACAAGGATACCGTACATTGGAGCGTAGTTAAAAATAATCATCCAGATAACACCAAGAAGTGCCATAATCTGCAAATGCTTTTCGCTCTTTAATCTTGTCCAGAAAGTCTTTTTTGAAAGAAGTTCAATATCTGTTGTATTGTTTTTTTTCATTTCCAAACTCCAAGTATTTTTTGCCAGGTTTTCTTTCCTGACATTTTTGAGTATAGGGTGACAGAGTGTTAAAAACTAGAATCAAAATTTTCAGAATGGTGTGTAAATTTCGGTTTTGGTAGATTTTAAATTGACGGATAAACTTTCATATTCTATTTTGTGGATAGCAAAAATAAAAAACACGCAAATAAGGAAATGATTATGACTAAAGAAATTAAAGGTCTTTTTACACAAATAGATGGTCAGTCAGTTTATAAGATTGAAAACTACGACCAGATGGAAAACTTTTTTATGACAATTACCAGCTCTTCTGATAACTGGAATTTCTGCTGGTCTTGGGGTGGACTTACTGCCGGTCGTATTGATAGCAATCACGCAGTATTTCCATACTACACTGCAGATAAGGTTTCGGATGCTGCACCTTACACAGGAAACTATACTTGTATTTGTGTAGAAAAATCTGAACCAGTTTATTGGGAACCATTTACTTCTCTTCATAATTCACCTGCAATCCGCAAACAGGTAGAAAAAAATATCCAGAGAAACATTTACAAAAACTATAATGGTACTCAGGTTTGGTTTGAAGAAATCAATAATGAATTAAAGCTTTCATTTATTACAAGCTGGACTTCATCAGATAAATACGGAATTGTAAGAAAATCAATTATTAAAAATCTTGGAAATGAACAGGTTAGACTTTCTATTTTGGATGGATGTCAGAATATTCTTCCAGCCTGCTGTACTTCTGATTTCCAGAACAACAACAGTATTCTTCTGGATGCTTATAAAAAAACAGATCTTGATGAAGCTACAAACCTGGCAATTTTTTCTGTATCTTCTGTTGTTTCAGATAAAGCTGAACCAAACGAAGGTTTATATGCAAATGTAAGCTGGTTCTCTGTAGACAAAAAAGTGATTTTAGATACAGCTGCTCCTGCTGCTTTTGCTGAAGGAAAAGAACCTGAATACAAAACAGTTTCAAAAGGTCAGCGTTCTTCTTGTTTTGTAAAGCTAGATTATGAGCTTGAGGGAGAAGGCTGCAAGGAATGGTACCAGGTTTTTGATACAGCATTAACTTTGTCGGGAATTAAGGAACTTCAGAAACAGCTTGCTGATAGAAATACACTTACAGCTAATCTTGTTGCTGATATTAAAAATGGAAACGATGTAATGACAGAGTTTCTGAAGCAGGCAGATGGTGTTCAGGATTCTGCAGATTTAATGGCATGTTTGCATCACCAGCAGAATGTAATGTTCAATATTATGCGCGGAGGAATTCTTGCAAACCAGGGAATGATTCAGGGTGCAGATTTTGTTGATTTTGTTTCTCAGAGAAATACAGCAGTTCTTCCTGTTGCAAAAAAACTTTTGGCAGATGCAGCTTCTGTAATGAATTATGAAGAATTGACTGTACTGGTAGAAAAGGAAAATAACCCACAGCTTTCAAGACTTTTCCTGGAATATATTCCTTTGACTTTCTCTCGCCGCCATGGAGATCCAAGCCGCCCTTGGAATGCATTTAATATTAAGCTTAAGAATTCTAACAATGAACCTATCTTAAATTATGAAGGTAACTGGCGTGATATTTTCCAGAACTGGGAAGCATTAGCATGGTCTTATCCAATGTACATAAAAAATATGTGTGCAAAATTTTTGAATGCCATGACAATTGATGGATTTAATCCATACAAAATTAACCGCAAGGGAATTGACTGGGAAATTCCAGACCCAACAAATCCTTGGGCACAGTTTGGATATTGGGGAGACCATCAGGTTATTTATTTTGAAAAGCTTTTGGAATTCTATGAAAAAACTAACAGCAGCGAATTGATGAAATCTCTGGATGAGAAAATTTACACAAGTGCAAATGTGCCTTACAGATTAAAAAGTTATGGGGAAATTGAAGAGAACCCACGCAGCACGATTTTATTTGATGCCGAATTGAATAAAAAGCTGGCGAGGGAAAGTGAAGTGAAGGGGTCGGACGCTAAGCTGGTGCAGGACGGAAATGGAAATCCGGCGCTGGTTAGTTTTACGGCTAAGGTGCTGCAGATTGTAATTTCCAAAGCTGCAAACCTTGTTCCAGGTGGCGGTATATGGTTGAACACTCAGAGGCCAGAATGGAATGATGCAAACAATGCTCTTGCCGGTTATGGACTTTCTGTAGTTACAGCATGCTATTTATATCGTTATTTAAATTTCCTTGAAAAGCTTTACGGAAATACAAATCTTAAAAATGTAACTTTACCAGAAGCAATCTACAAGTGTTTTGTGGAGCTTGGTGATTTATATAAGGAAAGTATTCCTTCTCTTGTTTCAATGAACTCTAAAGAACGAAAGCTTTTTGTTCAGAAAGCTGGAATGATTTATGAAGAAGAAAGAAAGACTTTGTATAGAAAAGGTTACATTGGAAATGAAGTTTCAATTGGTACTGTAAAGGTTCAGGAAATTATTTCTGAATTTAAAAAACATGTTGAGTACACAATTAAAATGAACAAGCGGGAAGATAATCTTTATCATTCATATAACACTTTAAAAATTACTGAACAGGGAATGGAAGTTGAATATCTTCAGGAGATGCTGGAAGGACAGGTTGCTGTTCTGTCTGCAGATTTGCTTTCGTTTGATGAAGTTGAAAAATTACTTGCAGCTTTGGAAAACAGCAAAATGTATGAACCTCGTCAGAAATCATTCATGTTGTATCCAAATAAAGAGCTGCCAGAATTCTGTAACAAAAATAATGTTTTACCAGAAGATGCAAAGAAGCTTGAATCATTAGCTGTTAGAACTGGAACAACTTATCTGGAAAAAGATGGAGAAGGAATCTATCACTTTAATCCTGATTTCAGAAATGCAAATGTAATCAAAGATTTTATTAAAAAGCAGAGTGAAGAATTAAAACCAACTGCAGAAGAACAAAAAGACTTGCTGGAAGCTTACGAAAGAATTTTTGATCACCAGTCGTTTACGGGGCGTTCAGGAACGTTCTATGCTTACGAAGGTTTGGGAAGTATTTACTGGCACATGGTTTCAAAATTATTACTTGCTGTTCAGGAAAATCTTTTTAAGGCATACAGAGAAGAAAATGCGTCAACTGCAGTTTTACTTTCTAAAGCCTATTACAAAATCCGCGATGGATTAAGCTACAAGAAAACTCCTGAATTGTATGGAGCTTTCCCTCAGGATCCTTATTCACATACACCATACGGACAAGGTGCAAAACAGCCAGGTATGACTGGACAGGTAAAAGAAGAAATTCTTACTCGTTGGGGCGAGCTTGGTTTGTTTATTGAAAAAGGTAAAGTTAGCTTTAATCCAATTTTGTTGCAGACAGCAGAGGTTAAGGCTGACGGTACTTTGTGCTTTGGCTGGTGTGGAATTCCTGTAACTTATAAGTTTACAAAAGATAAGGAAACTTATATTACAGTTGGTGCTGAATGGCGCAAAGGAAATGAACTTACTGAATCTGAAACAAAAGATATTTTTATGCGTAATGGAAAAATCAAAAATATCGAAATCAGTTTTTCATCTGCATATCAGACAAACTAGGGGAAGAGAATGTGGAGATTATTGAAGCTACAAAAGAAACAGCATTTTATTCCTGAACGAACAATTCAAACTTGCATTTATATATAATTATGTAATGATTGTCAAAAATAATCTAATGAACGATTTGCAACAGATTTCTGATTCTCACAACCAAGTAATTACTGTCGAAGCTGCCGGTGAAAAAAAATATTTCCAGAGCCCTACTTTCACTAATGGCAGAAGATGGTAGACTTAATTGTATTGCAAAAGGTATTTATACTTTACCTGAAACAATCCCAGATGAACTCTACATTCTCAGTTTATTTTCTGACAACATAATTTTTTCCCATGAGACTGCATTATTTTGTAATGGCTTAAGCGAAAGAACACCTTTTGAACACTCATATACGATTCCTCAGGGAAAACGTTTGAGTTCAACTTTTTCAAAAGGATTTAAAAGTTATTACTGTAAGCAGGAATTATTTAACATGGGAAAAATAACTGCAAATGTTGTACTCCAGAATTTCATGATGGAAAGATTTTTAAATCGCCTATCAGTTTCTGAATATAAAGACGAATTTGTCATAAAAGGTGGCAGTCTGGTATCTGCAATGGTTGGTATCGACAATCGTTCAACTATGGATATTTATTGTATTCTTTTGGTAAAATAAAAGCATCGGGGCTGTAGCTCACCTGGCTAGAGCGTTTGAATGGCATTCAAAAGGTAGTGGGTTCAAGTCCCATCAGCTCCAATATGGGAAAAATCAAAATTATCAAAGGTGACATCACAACTTTGGATTGTGACGCAATCGTAAATGCTGCAAATTCTTCGCTGCTGGGTGGCGGCGGTGTTGACGGTGCCATTCATTATGCTGCAGGTTCTGAACTGCTTGCTGAATGTCGTACACTTGGTGGCTGCAGAACTGGCGAAGCTAAAATCACAAAGGGATATAAACTACCTGCCAGATTCGTGATTCACACAGTCGGGCCGATATACTTTGAACATACTCCATCTGAAGCAGAGGTTCTTCTTACTTCCTGTTATGAAAATTCTTTGAATCTTGCAAAAGAAAAAAGAGTTAAGACAATTGCGTTTCCTCTGATTTCTGCCGGTGTTTATGGTTATCCGCAGAGTGATGCTATTAGGGTGGCAATTGAGACGATGAAACTGCATCAGGATGATTTTGATGAGATTACGCTGGTGTTGTTTGGGGAACGGGAGTTTGGATTTGCGGGAGAGATGTTTCCAGAGTTTATAAACTAACCCAATCTTATTCCTTATAACAATCTAATATTTGTTCGTTTAACAAATTCTTTCTGTCTTTCCAGTCAGGCATATATTTATCCATATTTGCGATAAAGTCTTTGCCGTGATTGGAAATTTTCAAATGAGTTAGTTCATGCAGAATAATATATTCCAGACATTCCAATGGTTTTTCTACCATCTGCAGATTTATCCAGATTCTTTTTGCCTTTGAATTACAGGTTCCCCATCGGGTAAGCATATATTTTGTCTGAAACGAATCGCAATAAAGACCTGTTGTTTCTTCCCATTTTGGAATAAGCCTGTTTAATTGTTCAATTAAAATCTTTCTAAACTCTTCACGAACAAAACGTTCTCTTTGTTCTGAAGTAGATTCTGCTTTCATTTCCAGAATAATTTTATTTCCATCAATCTTAAAAGCCCGCTTTTGCGAAGGCTTAAATTCCAAAAAAAATTGCTTTCCCCAAATGTAATAAGTTTCACCGCTCACATATTGACGGGCTGTCATTCTTGGCTGATTTGCAAATTTTTCCTGCTGTTTTTTTATCCAGCCAAAATTCAGACGCACAAAATTTTCTATGGACTTCTGGCTCATTAAGAGAGGTGCAGACACAACAACATTACCAAGAGGAGGCTTTACTGATAAATGCATATTCTTGATATTCTTTTTATTTATTTGAACATCAATTCCGCTTATATTAATATTCATCAGTATTCTGCCTGTTCTTTTACAATTTCGTATATTTTTTCGACAGTGGCCATCTGCTCATCACGCTCTGCTTTATTCATATACTTCTGCACAACACGATAAATTCCGCCTTTAATCTGTCTCTCTTTAATTAAGTCACCTCTAAAGTGATCCTGCTTTGTATCAAGGACAGCTTTATGCAAGGCTAAAGCATATTCTTCATCTTCGCCAAAATTATCGTATAAAGCGCAAAGAGCCAGACTTGTACGGATTGATTCTGGATGAGAATTATTTTGTTCAGGCTTTTCTACCTGAATTACAAGTCCTGCATATTTTTCCAGCATTTCTTTATATGATGCAACTTCTTCTTTTCTTTCATCAATCAAAGTCTGGAACAGTTCCGACATTTTCTGATAATACTTTGGATTAACAGGAGTCTTTTCTATAATTTTTCTGCGGATATTATTTTCAATTGTTTCTGCTACGTTTTGTTGCGCAGACTTATGTTTGCTATCGGATCCAGAATTGCCGTTTTTCAAATCTTCTTCCTGCTTTTTCTGAATATAAGCAAGAAGAGTAAAGTTTTCCATGTCTCCAAGTTTTTCAGAATCAGAAGCAGAAATATAATTGTCAATAAGATGACGCATTGCACTGTCATATTGCTTAAGATCAATAAAATCACCGCTTGAAAGTCCGATTTCATCTTTTAAATCGACATATTCTTTTACAAGCCTGTTGTATTTTTCCTGCTGTTCTTTTGAATAACCAACATCATCAAAAGCAGGCTTTAAGTCTGCATAGGCTCTGGCAAGACTTGAAACAAGTTTGTACATTTTGCTTCTGAGTTTTGCAAAATCACCGTCATTATCAGGATCTACAGTTCCACTTTCACCACAGAAGAAATGTTTAAATGCAAGCTGGTCACGAGGATATTCAACATCATCAGTCAATGTTTCAAGTTCCTGCAACAAGAATTCAAAACGTTTCTTACCTTCGTCAAGTTTATTTTTCAAAAGACCAGAAATATCTTCTTCATCAAATCCACTTAAAGCATTTCCTGTATATGAATTAACTGCGTCTTTTAAATCTCCAAAGAGCTCCTTGTAATCAACTACATAACCAAACTCTTTATCATCTCCATCCAGACGGTTTACGCGGCAGATTGCCTGGAACAAACCATGGTCGTGCATTGGCTTATCAATATAAAGGTAAGTGCAAGGAGGAGCATCGAAACCTGTAAGCAATTTATCTACAACGATTAAAAGCTGCATGTTTGCCGGTTCATCTACAAACATATCTTTTACACGTTTTTCAAAGGCTTCTATCTTTTTATAAAAATCATCATCTTCAACAGAAACATCCGGATCGTAGCCTAACATTTTTAGATATGCTTTCTGTTTTTTCCAGTTTTCCGAATCTTCTGTTGTGCTTGAAAAATCTGTTCTAAGTTCTCCACGATTAGGCTTATATGAAGAAACAATTGCGCAGTTCTTAAAATTCTTTTCCTGAAAAATTTCATAATAACGACAGGCTTCTGCAATACTTCCTGCAACCAGAAGCGCATTTCCCCTGCCATCGCACAGGCGTTGTTTTGTTTCAAAATCAAAAATTATATCCAAAGCAATTTTTTCAAGACGGTCTTTTGAACTGTAAAGCTGCTGCAAGGTTGCCCATTTTTCTTTTAAGGCTGCTGTCGCTTTTGGCATAAGACCTTTTGTTTTTGCTTCAAACCAGGCATCAATTTTATCTTTGCTGCTTACTTCCTGAGGAACATTTCTTGCTTCATAACGCAAATCAAGAACAACTCCATCTCGAACTGCCTGATCAAATTTGTAAGTATGAATGAAACCACCGAATAAAGTAGCAGTTGTCTTTTGCTCTTTATCTACTTTTAAAAGAGGAGTTCCTGTAAAACCTATGAACACAGAATCCGGCATGATAGATTTCATGGCAAGATGAAGTTTTCCCGAATTAGTTCGATGACATTCATCAACAAAAACAAATACCTTATCTTTTACACTAAAACCAGCAGGAATAGTTTTCTTAAGTTCTTCTACATATTTTTCGTAATCCAGGTCGCTTACTTCACCAGTTCTTCTGCCAAACTTATGAATAAGAGAACACATAAGACGTGAATCATAATTATTGAGCAGATTCAAAAGGTCATCGCTGCTTTTTGATCGGGCTATCTGTAAATCAACTCCGGTAAAAATCTTTTCTATCTGGTCATCAAGTTCTTCGCGGTCGGTGATGATAAGTACTCTGGCTCCTGTTATATTTTCCAAAATCCATTTTGTAAGCCAGACCATTGTAAGAGATTTTCCAGAGCCCTGAGTATGCCAGACAATACCGCCTTGATTTCTTGAAAGTCTTTTCTGGCAGCGCTTGATTGCATAGAACTGATTATAACGGCAGACCTTTTTAATACCAGAATCATAGATGATAAAGTTATGAATTATGTCTAAAAGCCTTTCTTTCTGGAAAATTCTGTAGCATTGCTTTTCCAGCAGGTTCAGCTGTTTTGAGTAGGCAGTTTCAATCTCTTTATCTAAATCATCTTTATCCTGCAGCTGGTCTGAAAAATTATCT
>JAEDFM010000046.1 GCA_016292805.1 Treponema sp.
ACGAATTGTTCAACACTGTTACTGTACGTTTCCGGGATTCTATGGAACAGGAACGAGTTGCTCTTGATGATTTAGTATTCTTCATCCAGAAAGCAATTAAGAATTATAAACCTGTAGTAAGAACTGATAGATAAATTTAATTAGTCATAAGTCAGAAGTCATCAGTCATAAGAGTTAAACACTCCTGAAATACTGATGACTGATGACTGAAGACTGAATACTGATGACTGAAAATGGACTATATAAGACTTGGTAAAACAGACTTATTAATCTCTAGAATTGCTTTTGGTGGCATGCGCTTGGACGAAGCTGAATCTGCAGACGATGCTTTTACACTTGTACGCAAAGCTTACGATGCTGGAATCAATTTTTACGATACTAGCCGTAAAACACCTGAAAGCGAAAAACTTCTGGGAGATTCTCTGTTTGATTACCGGGGAAATGTACTTCTATCTACTAGTACAACTGCAAAAACCTGTGAAGAAATTAAGCAGAATCTTGAAGATTCACTTATGACTCTTCACGGGGACTATGTTGATTTATATCAGTTCGAAACTGATAAATTCCTTCCTGAACCAGGCCGTGCAGACGGTATTTATGATTTTCTTCTTGAAGCAAAAAAGGAGGGGAAAATCAGACACTTCGGTCTTATAACAACAAACTTTGATACTGCTAAAAAAGCAGTTGAATCTGATTTATACGAAACACTTCAATTTCCATTCAGTATGGTTAGTCCAGAATCTACTTTTGAACTTGTTAAATTATGCGAAGTACACGATGTAGGTTTTATTGCCATGCAGCCTCTTGGCGGTGGATTAATTGATAATATTCCGTTGGCATTAGGATTTTTGAGTCAGTTCGAAAGTGTAATTCCAATTTGGGGTGTAAAATCTCAGGAACAGATTGATCAGATTCTGTACTTTAATGAACATCCACCTGTGATTGATGAAAAGTTCAATTCAGATGTTGATAATATCCGTAATTTCTTCAACTAATATTAAGTTTTCTGATTATTCAAACATTGAAATATCAATGTTTTCTGTACCATCATCGTTAAAACTCTGTTCAGTATGTTTTGAAGAGAAATCTTCTTCTGTAGAACTGTTTTCAACATACATTTCATTTGAATTTGCTTCTACAGCATGTTTAATAACTTCTGCTTGTTCTTCTGGTGCTGTTTCAGAAATCTGAACTTCTTCAGCCTTGTGTTGGGCAAGGAATTTCTTAATATCAGAAACTTCAGTTTTAGAAAGAATACGAACAATATTTATTCCAGATGGATCTGTTGGAATTTGAATAGGAGAACCATCTTTGTTTTTTTCTGTTAGTAACTGAGCAATTGGATATTTTGGATTATCAGGATTTGTATCACAGATAATAGCAACTTTTCTGTTGGAAAGATAAACATATGTTCCAATAGGGTAGAGAGAAACTGTATATAGTAATGCTTTGAGAACTGAATCATCATAAGCATGATTTTTGTTCTGAATCAATTCAATCATAGCATCAAAAGTTGAACGTTCTGCCTTGTAACCACGAGGAGAAGAAATTGCTTCAAATGAACAGGCAACTGCAATAATTTTTGCGTTTGAAGAAATTTTATCTCCTGTCATTTTACGAGGATAACCACTGCCGTTTTCTTTTTCGTGATGTTCCAAAACTCCCAGCTGAATTGAAAGCGGGAAATTTAAATCTTTTACAATTGTGTAACCAAAAATGGTGTGTTTAGAAATAGTTGCTCGTTCACCAATTGTAAGGTTACGGGAAGACATATAAAGCTGAGGAGGAACTCTAAGCATACCAATTTCGTGAATGATACAGGCAACACCAACTTCAATGATTTTTGAAAGTGGAAGATGTAACTGCTGTGCAATAGCTATGGCTAAAACAGTAGTTCTCATTGAATGGATAACTAAGAAGTTTTTCCCTGCATCATCTGGGTTAGGGTTAATGCGTAAAATATATCGTTTATGATCTTTTACAAACATTACAAGTTCCTGAATTGTTTCTGACAGTTCAGCCTGGTCAATTTCTTTATGAGTTGCGTAATGTGTAAATACTTTTTCGATATAGTTCATGTATTCATTGAAAACTGATTCAACCATATCCATACGAGACTGGTCGCTGTTTACAATGTAGGAAGATTTTGTACTTGCAATTGCTTTTTTTAGGGATACACCAAAATTTTCTTTACTGGTATTTGAATTATCATCAGAATTAGATTCAATACCAATATCACCGCCAAGACTTAAATTACCGTCACAAAGAACTGTTGTAAATTCCCATTCTGTAAGAGCATCAATAAGCTCCTGGGAAATAGGTGCAGTCTGAGGTAATAAGAGAAAGGTTCCGTCTAATAACAAATCTCCTGTAAAAGAGAGGTCTTTATGCAGTGTGTCTACTTGAATTGTATCCATATATAATCTTCCACATATAGTATCGACATATATAGAGAAAAACTATAGTAGAAATTGGATTTATATTAGTATTTTAATGATAAAAAAAAAGCTGAGAAGTCTCACACCCTTCTCAGCTTAATTTATAGTAAACATTGGATAACACATTCAGGTGTCTAGATGTTTTTCCCACCCGATAATTACCACTAATATTATTATCGGTGAAACCCTAATTGTCTTTAGAAAAAAATTAAAAAAATTTGAAAAAAAATATTAAAAATTGTTATTTATTAATACAGATTGAATATTGACTATAATTTTTATTTATACGATTATAATTGCCTATGAGCAAGGAAATTATTAACAGAGTACATTTGGAAACACTTTCTTTTTCCGACTTATCTAAATTAGCAGATGATTATGGCATTGATGTTCCTGATGATCTTGATAGACGCTTTTTAATCGCTGAAATTCTTGAATTAGCCGAAGAATCAGAAAAAATTAATGATGATATGAAAATTTCTTCTGAAACAGCAGATGAAAATGATAGTCTTCCAAAAAATTATAATGAAACTCAGATTTCCTGCATACTTCGCAATCCAGCCTGGTTATTTGTTTTCTGGAATATCAGCGAAGCCGATTCTCTCATGTTAAAGGCTCTTAAAGATTATGAACTTAAAATAAGAGTATGTTCACTTAAATCACCTGAAGATTCTATTCCTCAGGAAGCTTTTGAAATTCAGGCAACAAATGATGTGCAGGAACAGAGCGTACTTTTACCAAGTGGAATCAAATATGTAAAGGTTGAACTGGTTTATACAACTGCAAGCAATGGAAAAGTTCTTGCTATGTCTCCTGTTATTGCAATTCCACAGGGCTCAGAATTAGTAAACGATTATAAAAAAGGTCTGGATCAGCACTTTGATGAAATTATTAAACTTTCAGGAATAGAGAAGGTATTAAATCATCAATACACAATGCACAGACACTCATTTTCTTGATTACAGGACCTATAAATGAATAAGAACGTAGTATTTATTATAAAAGCAAGTCAGGATTTTATCCGTCATACAGCAGAAGATGCAAAATTAAATGCACCTGTATTAAATTCTTTATTTGAAAATATTACAGATATTTACATTCCTTTGTTGAATATGCTGGAAACTGTAAACCTTAAAGAAAAATCAAAGATTTCTATGGTTCTTCCTCCAGTTTTATGTAATCTTCTTTCAGATGAAGATATTAAAAAGCTTTATGTTGAATATCTTGATAAACGCCTTGATTTAGGTAAAAAAGAAAATACAAGAAATAAAGACAATGAAGCCGTTACAAAAATTGTAAAAGCTGAAATTGAACGAATCCAGAATACAAAAACTGATTTTATAGAAAAATATAACTCAAATCTTATTGGTGTTTTTGCAGAAAACGTAAAAAAAGGTAAGCTGGAATTAATGGCAACCTGTGCTACAGATCTTTTTGTTCCTCATTATGCAGATACAAAAGAAATCATTTCAGCGCAGATAGAATGTGGCCTTAATGCATACCGCCAGTATTTTGGTGAAACACCAGAGGGATTCTGGATTCCTGAATTAGGTTATTATCCTGGACTTGAAAATCTTATTAAGGCATATGGCTTTTCTTATACAGTTCTGGATGCTCGTTCTGTACTTTTGGCAGAAAAAATGCCATCAAAAGGTATCTTCTATCCTGTACGAACAGAAAATTCTCTTGCCATTTTTGCCAGCGATCCACAGATTGAAGAAATGATTTTTGGTGAAGAAGGTTATTGTTCTGACGAAGTTTACTGTAATTCTAACCGCGATATTGGTTTTGATCTTACAATGAAACAGCTTTCAACTTTTATGGATCCTGAATCAGTGCGTTATTCAACAGGCTTTAAATATTTTAATAAGGATGACTCTGATGAAAGTTTTTATGATTATCAGAAAGCCTGCGAAAAGGTTGAAGAAGATGCTTCTGATTTTGCAGAATATCTTACAAATAAGCTTAATGCTGCAGAAAAAGTTGCAGGTGATGTTGATTTTGTAAATCTTTTCTGTTGTCTTGATGCCAGAACTATGAAATCTAACTGGTGTGAATCAGTTTTGTGGCTTACAAAAGTTCTTGAGAAGTGTGATGCAGCTGGCCTTAATGTTACAGGCGGAAATACACTTCTTGAAAATCAGTATTCTCTTGAAAAAATAGAACCATATTATTCAGCTAAAGGTGACGGTTATGGTGAAGAATTCCTTACTGCACAGTCTAGCTGGATGATGCGCTATGTTAAAAAGGCAAGTGAAAGAATTATTGATCTTGCTGACCGTTTCCCAAATGATACAGGACTTAAGACAAGACTTTTGAATCTTGGTGCAAAAGAACTGTTAATGGCTCAGAGTACAGGATTAATCAAAATGCTTAATGATTGTGAAAATCCAGAATTTGCAGAACGCAGATTTAAGGAGTCAATCAATGCATTTACTGTAGTTTTTGATTCTTTAGGTTCAAATACTGTCAGTACAGAATGGCTTACAACATTAGAAATGCGTGATTCAATTTTCCCATGGATGAATTACAAGGTATTTGCTAAGAAAATCTAAGGAAACTGAAAAATAATAATCAGTTTTCCTTAGTCTAACTGTAAACTTTCTTGAATTTTACGGAACATATCAATCTGATACTGAGCGCTTACGATTCCTGTTGTAGCTGGGTCGAAGCGCTTATCTATTTTTAAACACTCTTCCCAGATTTCAATCGCTTTTTCCCAGTTCTGTTCTGTATAAGCCTGTAATCCAAGAGAATATAAGCGGTCAACTTCTGCTGATTTTTCTGCACGGCCTAAATCTCCTAAGACAAGCTTCATTGAAAGGCTGAATTTGTTTAATGGGTTTAATGATGAAGTTAAATCCAGAGAATAACACATGTTCAGACGGACTTTTGCAATTTCAAATTCCATTCCAGCACTTATCTTTGGGTTTGCACCTTTTAATTCAAGCCCCGCAAGGAAAGAAAGAAAATGCGCAAACTGAATATTTACACCTGCACCTAAATATGGCCAGTGAAAACCGTCTGGATTAATAAAATTTACAGGCTGTTTATAGTCAGCTGTAATTGTAATAGGTTTAATAACTTTGTAGGAAAGACCAATTGCAAAATATGTTGGAACTGCTTCAATGCTCAAACCAGAGTTGCTAAAAGCACCTGTAATACCAACGCCAAGATTCTGGGCTGCAATACCAATTTTCAGATTTGGTTCTCTAGATGCATAAAATTTAAATAAATTGAACTGAAGCATTAAGCCTGCATCAACCATAATTGCCATGCTAGACTGTTTAAAACCAGACCAGGAAATAATGCTTCCTGTATCATCGTCTGCATAATCTGGAACACTACGCCAGCCAACTTTTGCCGTAGTTCCTAGTGCAAAGCCTTTGAAAGTGTAACCAGCCAGGAAATTATACGAAATATTCAGGCCTCCTACAGTTTCTGAATAATAATTTCCCGCTACTCGTTCGCCAAAATAGTTATATTCTGTGAAAGGAACATAAAATGTAGATGCAAAAGCTGATAATCCTAAGTGATTAATGCGGATTGTGTAGGCCAGAGTTTCCATATTTGAATCTGCAATCCAGGAATTGTGGAAAAGGGCAAACTGAGTGTTAGTCTGAATACAGCTGCCAGCAGGATTATATCTAAGAAAACTTATATCATCGCAAAGGCCGGTAAATGCATTTCCAAGACTTTCAGTTCTTCCACCAAAAGGTATGAGGAGGGAACGGAAGGTTGTATCACCTTCATTGCTGTCTACTGACCATTGAAAAATATCTGCCAAAGTAGAGGCTACGTCAGTATAGGAAAGTGCAAAAAGGTTTCCTGAAAAAGAGAGAACTGCTAATAATGTCAAAGTCTTTATAAGCTTTTTCATTACTCTAAAAATTATATCCTAAAATATTCGTAACAAAATATTACCTGATTATCGGAGATTTCCCTCTTTAATATAAGTTTATTTGCCGAAAATAAAGTATAATCTATATTGAATAAAATGAAAGAGAAAATACTAGTTATCTCTGCCATATTAATGATCTTCTCATCCGCTCTGTATGCTAAATCAAAGGAAAAAAGCAAGGATAAACAGAATACAGATTCTACATACTCGGAAGAAAACGATATGTCACTTTGGGAAATTGACCGTCTGATTCGTAAAACTGAATATGGAGAAGCCTTACGCCAGTTAAATATCTACATCAATAATAAACCTGATAATTTTGACAATGCTCAGCGAAGAATTAAACGAATCATGAACATTCGAAAGGAATACTCAATTCTTGCTGAAAAGCTTATCACCCTTATTCAGGAAGAACCTGACAACGATAAAAAGATTTATGAAATTACAGCTCAGCTTGAACGCTTTGAACGACATCCTTCTGATGAAAACTTAAAGTTCATTGCAGACTTAAAGAAATCTGCTGAGTTTAACTATTTCCGCTCAAAGTACAACGAAGTTCTTACAACCTCCGCTCAACTTACCCAGTCTGGACAATATCCAGAGGCTATAGCCTATGTTAAGAACGAAGGCTTCTGGCTTTACCAGGAAGACTTTTACCAGAAATGGGAAGATAACGAAGAAATTACAAACGAAGTTAATCAGGTTGTTAGTCATCTGGATACACAGATTGCACTTTTTAACGAACGAAACTTTAACAACCGCTTGAATCGTGCTGTAAACGAATATGTTGCGGCCTTGAATGCAGACCGCTATGAAGAAGCGTCAAAATTGTTTAATACAGTAGATACCACCTTCAGAGATTATGCAAAAATCCGTAACTCTATTTTTGATGATGCTGAACAGTTGCGTAAGCTTTTTGATAAAATAAAAAAGCTTGATGAAGATACAACAGATGCTTCTTATCTGCCATTCCTTTATCGTTTTATTTTTGGAGTTGAGTCAATTCCAGATTCCGGAATTGTTGGTGCTGTAGACGGTCAGTGGAATGCTCTTGTAGGCAAAATGAATACCGCTGCCTTTGGTGATGTTCTTAATTATTATAATGCTTATACAAATATTGTTACTGGTAAAGAAGCAACCACTGGGGATAAAATTGCTCAGAATGCTGCACCATACAAGGCGATTACAAATTATACAGGCTTAGAGCAGAAAACTTTGAATTTATATAAATATCTTAAAGAAGCAGAGGGTAGAGCTGTTAAAAATCCTTACAGTTCATATTTTACAACTACAGATTATGTTTCAGCACTTGCCCTTAATACCACTGAAGCTTACAGAATTGAAGACCGTCTTAATGAAATCAAACTTTCTGCAGATGCAAATATTGCAGGTATTCAGACAGAAAGGGATTCTAAGCAAAAAGCATCACTTGCTAAAAACTTATTTGATTTCTGTGCCACAATCAGTTCTGTTACAGGTGAAAAAGATAAAAAACTGCTTGCAAAGGCAGATTGGGCAGCTGCTTACAGCCACAGTGATGTGGATAAAAAACAGTTTGAAGCTTTGGAAATAAATTACAGCCACCAGATAAATCTTATTTTTGATAATGCCAGCCAGATTCTCAAGGGTGTATGGCAGCAGCTTACTGTTTATTATGATAAGTGTGCTGACGAAATGGTTGAGCAGATTAATTCATATAATGATTTGTCTAAAAAATATGGACAGGGCTTTAATGCTAAAATTGATGCTGATACACAAAAGCGGATTTCAAAAGATGTTACTGTTGCTCTTAACTATAAGCTTCCAGAAGAAAAGGATGATGGAAAACAGATTTTACTTAGATATAAATATCCAGACATTGCTTTAAGTGTTGCTTCTTATGCTCAAAAGCAGGTTGATAGGGCTATTGAAACTATCAACTCTTACCAAGCTGTTGTAAATACAAATTATAATTCTCATGCTCAATATAAGACCGAAGAAGGTATTACAAAACTTGTTGAAGATTGCAATAAATACCTTGAAGAGCAAAAAGCCAAGCTTGCTGTTCTAAAATCAGAGTCAGGTGGGCTTGTTGCCCAGGCTCAGTCTCAAATTACCCAGGCTCAGCTTGCCCGTAACGAAGGTGATATGCGCTATAACGAAGCAGAAACTTCCCTTAAGCGGGAAAACTTTGGTCAGGCACGAAGAAAACTGCAGGATGCTCTTTCTAAATATGAAGAAGCACTTAGTGTTGCCAACGATGAAGATCTTCGTTCTCAGTGGGATAAAAAGCTTCAGGATTTGAATGAAAAAATCAACAGAACCGAAAACGAAATCATCGTTAAGGAAGTTCGTAACCTTAAGAATGAAGCCAGAGATGCTTACTTTAACGGTCGTTTTGATGATGCTGAAAAATACTTGAATCAGGCAAAAATCAGATGGGCTGTAACAAATGCTCAGGAAGATGAAGAAATTACTTCACTTATGAACTTTGTAAATACAGCTATTTCTATGCAGACTGGTCGTGAAATTCTTCCATCAGCACCACAGTATCCAGAAATGTCTCAGCTTATAAATATTGCCAATCAGTATTTTGATTCCGGGGCAAAGAAATATAAAGATGGAAATAAAGCCGACGGTGATAAGGACCTGGAGAAGGCTCTGGAAAGTATTCAGAAAGTTCAGTATGTATATCCTCTAAACCAGGAAGCATCAATCCTTACTCTTAAAATTAATCAGATTAAGGATCCTGCTAAATTTAACGAAGAATTTGCACAGAAGATTCAGAATGCCAGAGCAATGTGCAAAAATACAAACACTGTGCAGGAAGGTTACTCAAATCTTCTGGACTATTATAAGCT
The DNA here is from genome assembly GCA_016292805.1 of Treponema sp. GTDB lineage: Bacteria > Spirochaetota > Spirochaetia > Treponematales > Treponemataceae > Treponema_D. The sequence goes on from JAEDFM010000046.1 coordinate 9,180, forward strand.
TAATCCTGATTATAAAGGGCTTAAGGATCTTATTTATCAGGTTGAAATTGATATTGGAATTCGTCAGAAGCCGGTTGATAATAGTGCCCAGACCCGTTCTAAAAATCTTTATAATGATGCCCAGAAGGCATATAATAATGCTGGTAATAATATTGTTAAGCTTCAGGCGTCATTGGAGAAGGTTAATCGGGCACTGGCACTTAACCCTAACAATACACAGGCGCAGAATCTTAAGGATAAGATTATTACTAAGATGGGTGGTACATCTGTTCAGCCAACAATGGAAGATGAATCATTGTATAATCAGGCAATTCAGTATCTTCAGAATAATAACGTAATTGCTGCAAACCAGATTTTACAGCAATTGATGAATAAACCTCAGAACCAGTATGTTCAGAAGTTTAAAGATTTGAAGGCAAAAATTGATGCCCGAATGTAAGGATAGAGTGAGAGTGAAGTTTTTCAGTGTGTCAAAAAAAATATTAGTTTCTCTTTTGTTTATCCTTGGTGTTTGCTGGATGGGAGCTGCTCAGAATTTTTACTGGGAAAATCCGGTAACACTTACAAAAACAGATTCACGATTTCCAATTACAGTAAGTAATAATACTGGTTCCTATATTTTCTGGCAGGAAATAGATTCTGCAAACAGGCAGATTTATTTAAGCTGTAGAAAAGTAGAGGATTTAAAAAACTATACAGAAAATCTGAAGTTCGCAGGTCCATTTTCTTATTCTGGTGATGATGTTCCAGATATTTATACAGTAGATATTCTTGATAACGGTACGGTTGCTGTTGCGGCAATAACAGGGGTTTCCACAATTTCAGTTTTTACAACAACAAATGGTGGGGTTTCGTTTACAGAATCTAAGCTTAAAACTTCTGAATTAATGGTTGCACCAAGAATTTACAGAACAAATGCAAATACTTTTAAGCTTTTTACTTCCTTAGGCGAAAGTGACTCCTTTCAGATTTATACAGCCGACTCAAAGGATGGGGTAACCTGGTCAAGACTGGAAATTTTTGCTCCTGCAGCTCCATTACGAAATCCCTTTGTTCCGGTTTTAATACCATATCAAAACGGAGATCTTGTTGTTTTTCAGGCTCAGTATGTGGCTCCAGATACAGGTCGTTTTTCTTATCAGTTATATGCAACAAATAGAAGCAGTTCAAATGGTAACTGGAGTAATGCAATTTTAATTTCAGATCAGAATTCATTTGATGCCCGTTCTTCCATAGATTTTTATAAATATCAGAATCAGCGGGCTTCTCTTTTTCAGTTTAATGACGAAACCTGGATTGCCTGGGAACGAACTCAGGCCATTACATCAAACCTTTGGGTAGGTAGAATTACAAAAGATGGATTTGTTCCTGGGTCAGCAGAAGAATTAACAAGTCAGGGAAATGCCAGCAGACCTTCATTCTTTAACTACAACGATAAACTTTATATTACCTGGTTCGATACCCGCCGTGGACGAGAATCAGTTTATATGGCAAAAAAAGAAGGAAGCTATTGGAACGAAGAATCACTGGTAGAAAACTCCAGTTCAAATATGTTCGTTCGTCCTCTTTTTGTGGAAGGTAAAGAGGGTTCAGAAAGTAAGATTTTAACTTTTGTATTCCAGCAGATTTCCAGAAACAATAAAAATACTATAGGAATGTTATATCCAGATAAATCTGTAGATAAACCAACTTTTACACCTTTGTCATATAAAAAAGGAAAACGATCAAAATCTACTAATGTTAAGATTCAGATTAATATTCCAAAAGATTCATCTGGAATTAAAGCATATTCTTATAACTGGTCCCGTAATAAAAATGATGCCGCACCAAAGACTCCAATGGTAATTGTTAAGCCTGGTGAAAATTCTAAAAAGCAGAATTTCAAGGCAGATGGCGATGATGGTCCTTATTATTTTATTGCTAGGGTTCAGGACTATGCAGGAAACTGGTCTGAAAGTGCAGCAGAGGAATATTATCTTGATACAACACCTCCAGCGGCTCCTGAAATTCTTTTTGATAATTGTGACTCCTTAGGAATTTTAAATTCCAACAGCTTTAAGCTTCAATGGAAAAAATCAGAAGATACAGATACAGCAGGGTATATTTATAAATTTGAATATATAAGTGATATTCCAAAAAATCTTGCTGATTCAAAGCGTCATCCTTGCAAGCTTTCCCAGGAACAGAAAAAGGAAGCTGTAGACAAATTAAAGCTTAGGTACGAAAAAGCCGCAGCCAGAAAGAAAAGTCTCGGTTCTAAGATTATCACAACAAATCTTTCATCATCCCGTTATTACAATTATTCAAATGGTGTTTATGCGCTTTATATTTGTGCAGTTGATGAAGTTGGAAATGTTGGACAGATAAATTCTGGAATGTTCATCATAAATAAATTTGAACCTTCAACTTATATTACATCTGTAGAAGTTTCTGCAGATGAATTAGGTGAAGATTTGCTTACAATTCATGGTGGTGGATTTACTTATGATGGAATTATTGATCGAATTATAATTGACCAGGATGGGGCAGAGCCTTACGATCTGGTTTTAGAGCGTTCAAAAAATCAGTTCAGAGTTCAGAACAATACTCTTATTACAAATGTTAAGCTTGATACCGATATGGAGGAAGGTTCATATAGAATTTATCTTCATCATACAGACCGTGGAACTTACCGCACCGGAAATATTTTCAAACTTGAAAATCGCGGAATGGTTAAGATTGAAGCTGATTATGTTACTCCACCTAGATATTCTCAGGACTTTGTCCGCTATAAATACACAATCACAGTTTATGTTGTACTTATTGTTCTTATACTTTTGTTAGGAGCAATAGTTATTCTAATCATTCTGAATCAGTTAAATAAATCGGTTGTAGATTCAGCCATAACCGAATACGAAATAAAATCTGTAATAGCAGGGAAAATAATGCCTATGAAAAAAATTGAAACTAAACTAAAACGACAGCCAAGCTTAAAAAATAAGCTGATAGTGTTCACATTCCTTATTATTGTTGTCTCAGTATTGATTGTTGCTATTCAGAACGGTTACAGAAGCGTTGCTTTGCAGGAGCAGACTATGGCTGAAGGTCTGCAGAACCGGGTTGAAGTATTGATGGAAAGCTTACATTCCGGTGTAAAAAACTTCCTGCCCTCAAATAACATTCTTGAACTTTCGGCCTTACCAGAACAAAAGGATGCTATGCCTGAAGCAAAATATGTAACAATTATTGGCCAAAGTCAGAACTCTACAACTGCAGAAGATTTAAGCATAATCTGGGCCACTAATGATACCAGCATAAATGATAAAACTCAGGATTATTCTTTAACTTACGGTACATCAAAAATAAATGATTCGCAGATTCTAGAAATTGCAACAAAACTATCAAAAATCGATATAGAAATACCTGATGATATTAAAGAACTTTCCCAGCAAATTGATGAACTGACAAAACAGGCAAATCAGGCATATTCAACTCTAAATTCAGATGAAATTGAATCTGTTGAATATATAACAAATACAGTTGCAGATTTACGAAATAAACTGGACAGCCGGCTTTTGGAAGTTTCTCAGGTAAACTCAGGTTCAGTTCCTGGCTTTAATGTTTCTAAACTTGATTTCTCAAAAACAGATTATCTTTTCTATCGCCCGGTTTTATACAGAAGGGGTAGTTCCGGTAATTATGTTCACGCAATCATCTTTATAGAACTTTCAACTCAAAGCCTTATAGATGCAGTAAGAGCAGAAACAATCCGTATTGTTCAATCCGTACTGATTGTTGCAGTAATTGCAATTCTGCTTGGAATTACTGCCGCTTATATTTTTGCAGGACTTATTATTAAGCCAATTAAAAAACTGGAAAAACATCTTAATATGATAGGTCGTACAAAGAACAAAGCAGAATTAAAAGATAAAGATGTTGAGATAAAATCAAAAGATGAAATCGGTCGTCTTGGTACTGCTGTAAATAACATGACTCACCAGCTGGTAAAAGTAGCAGAAGAAGAAGTTCTTACACTGGATGGTAAAGCCGTACAGAATGCATTCCTGCCGCTTATAGAAAAAACAACAATTGCAAAATATGATGATTCAAAGATTCAGTGTTTTGGTTATTATGAAGGTGAATCAGGCGTTTCCGGTGACTATTTTGACTACAGAAAACTAGATGATCAATGGTATGTAACAATCAAGTGTGATGCTTCAGGTCACGGTGTTCCAGCCGCCATCATTATGACAGTAGTTGCAACCTTATTCCGGGAATATTTTAATACCTGGAGCTTTAAGAAAAACGGCACTCAGTTAAATAAACTTATTGAGCAGGTAAACGATTCAATTGAATCTTTAGGACTTAAAGGTAAATTCGCCACAATGATTATCTGTCTTATTAATCAGCAGACCGGTGAACTTTATATGTGTAATGCTGGTGATACATTAGTACATATTTTTGACAGTGCAGAAATGAAAATGAAGACCCTTACTCTGGCAAATGCACCTACAGCCGGTGTTTTCAGTTCAGATTTGATTGCAATGCGTGGTGGATTTAAAGTTGAAAAAGGAATGCTGAGGCATGGTGATGTTCTGTTCCTCTACACTGACGGTATTGAAGAATCTACAAGACGAATACGGGATCCTGAATATACAGTAAAACAGGAGAAAGTTCAGGTTAAGAAAATGAATCCAAAAACTCACCAGGAGGAAGTGGAAATAAAACAGGAAGATTCAAAAGAGGAATTTGGACCAGAGCGAGTAAGTCAGATTATTGAATGTGTAATGAACCGCAAGAAGTTTATCCTTACAAAAGTTGATAATCCTAGAGCAGATGAAATTCTGGAATTTGATTTTACTACTTGTCAGGGAACTATTGATGAAGCAGTCATCGCTCTTGCAGCCTGCGAAAAAGTATTCCGTTTCTATAAGCCTGAAAATCTGGGAAATACAGAGTATATCAAAATCGATAAAAAGATTGATGAATTCCTTCAGACTCATTTTAACGGTTATGATATGTATGCAGCAGGAAAGGTTGAAAACCCAGATACACCAAACTATTTTGACTACGAAAAACTTCTGGAAGATGAACAGTCAGATGACTTAACCTTACTTGCAGTTCGCCGTGTATAAAATATTTGTTTTTTTGGGATTTCATTATTATATTTAAAATATCAGGAGGCAGTAATGGACTCAGAAGAATTCAGCAGAAAATCAAAAGAAGAACTTAAAAAATTTGCAGAAGCATCAAAGAATGTTTTTGAAAAAGTTGGTGGAAATATTCAGAAGTTTACAGATGATTCTGTAGTAAAAATTGAACGAAATCAGCTTGAACGAAAACGGGCCGGTAAATACGAAGAATTAGGTACCAAACTTTCAGCATTGCTTCTTGATGGTGCAAAAATCCAAGGTGCCAATGAAGAGGCAATAAAATCCCTGCTTGCAATTCAGAAAGAAATTGAAAATTTCACCCAGCAGATTAAAGCTAAAGAAGATTTATTGAATAAATAAAATAAAGCCCTGAATCAAAGTTCAGGGTTTTATAATTTAACCTTAATTAGCGAAGACAGCTTCCTTTTTTAATTTCAGCCGCTTTTTCTTCACCTGCAAAAATCCGAACAAGCTCCATAGCAAACTGTTCACTGGCACCAGGACCTCTCCCAGTAACTAAAGTTCCGTCAGTAAGAAATGGAAGGTCCTTATGATTTTCCATATATTCCCGCTTTGTTTCTATTTCCATTCCCGGATAGCATGTCCAATATTTATCTTTTAGAATATTAGTTTTGCCCAAAACCAGAGCTGGGGATGCACAAATAGCAGCAATAAAATGACCAGTCAAATAAGAATCCTCCATGAAGTGCAAAAGCTCCTTATTTGATCCCAGATTTTTAGCCCCATTCAATCCACCTGGACAAATGCAGCAGTCAGGGCAATTACCTTTATATTTATCAAAAAACTCTTCCAAAGTAATATCAGTAATAACTTTTATATTATGTGACGAAGTTACAACATTCTTTTCCTTAGTTGTAGAAGATGGTACTTGCACCATAATCACATTAAGTCCAGCTCTGCGAAGATAATCCACAGGAGTTAGTGCTTCAATTTCTTCAAATCCGTCAGCAAAGAAAACAGCTATATTTTTCATCATTTTGCTCCTTTTCTTCAGTATAACATATTTTACACATTTATTGGGGCAGCTTGTTTTTCCCATTCGCGTTCCGCTGTTCGGTAACCCTCAGCCTCCTCAGTCGCTGCGCTCCCTGCGGTGGCCGCTTCGCGCAGCTCCATGCTCAGGCCGC
>JAEDFM010000090.1 GCA_016292805.1 Treponema sp.
TGTTCAGTGTACACTGAACATAGGAATTGAAAGATTCCTATGTTGCGAAACTTCGCTTTACGCTCGTTTCGCAACAGAAAAAAAACAACGGAGGAATTTATGAAAAAATTCTTAAAACTGACTACAGTAGTAGTTTCTATGGTAATGGCTCTTGCCTTTGTTTCCTGTGCAAATGGTAATGAGAATGGAAAATTAAATCTTGTTGGAACTTATAGTGTTTCTAAAGTTGAAGAGCTCTATAAAGATTCTGCAAATGAATCAGCACTTACAATAACAATGCCGACAAGCACAAGTTGTCGCCAATATGGTATATCAAAAAATATTGACGGCGAAACAACAGATGAAATTGATGTAACTGTTACAAAAACATCGGATGGCTATAAATTCATATGGGAAAAATACATTCAAGATGGCGCTGCTCAAGGTAATGATGTAAAAGCTGAGCAGGAAGCAACATTTGATGATGACACATGGAATGAAATCACAGCAATGTTTACCGTGACAATTACAACAACTGCAGAAGGCACATGGAGCAATAACTTATCGCCTGCGTCAAGTGGGACTTATACTGTTGATGAAGCAAATTCAAAGGTTACATTAACAACTTTAATTGATGGAGGAGAAATTCTTTCTGAACCGGAAACAATGGAAGCTACTTATTCTAATAACGGAAAAAAACTTTTTGTTGTGGATGAATATTCTGAAGGAGAATATTCAGCTAAGTCTACAATAACATTAATTCGAAAGTAACTGTTTCTAATCAGTTTACAACTCTTGCAAAATCAGGCTTTGCAAGAGTTGAACGGTGGGGTAAAGCCCGCCTTTTTTATATTTATTAAAAAAGAGATTGTATTATATGGATACCCGCATTGGGTCGCATGGTTTTCGAGCATAAAGTCTGTTATTGCTTCACTTGGATTGTATTTATATAACAATACAATTTCAGACCATGAAGTAAAGACAAATGTTTCTTTAAGTGAAATAAAAGATTTTCTTTTGTTAAAAGGAATGTCTAATTATGAAGCTGAAAGCGAAATAAATGTTTAAAAAACTGTAGGAGATGATATAATATTTGATGAACAAGTCGAGCTTGCTCTATTAAATTAAACTTTAGGGCTTGGACTAAGAAGCGGTAGTAAACGGCTTTACGCCGCTTGGAAAATTAAAGTTGAAAATATGAAGCGTTGCTTCTTAAAATATAATTCGGAGAAAAGTTTTATATGGTGAAGAAATCTTCATCGTATAAAAAAGGTTCGTAGCCGACAGCGGGTCGAGCCCACTGCGGAACAATCAATTGTTAGGTTGATGGCGCACTGCGCCACTTGCTGTTAGTAAGGTAAATCTTCCGGCAGATTTTCTTCGTGATGGAAAAATCCAAAGGAGGGTTTTTATGGAAGAGTCAAAATCTTATTTTGACGGTGGTTTACTTCAGCTTATTGGCTGGGAAATTTTAGGTGCACTTATTACAGTGTTTACACTAGGCATTTGTTACCCATGGGCATTTACAATGCTGTACAATTGGGAAATTACTCATACTGTAATAAACGGTAAACGCTTGCAGTTTGATGGAACAGCAAGTCAGTTATTTGGAAACTGGATAAAATGGTTCCTTTTAACATTAATTACATTCGGGATTTATGGATTTTGGCTTCCAATAAAACTTAAAAAGTGGAAGACAATGCACACAAGTTTTATTGAAGCATAAGTACTTCGATAAAACAGACAAGTTACGCTTGTCTATGTTTTTACGGTGGGTCAAGCTGAAGTGCACCCCTAAAGTTGGACAAATAAAGTTCAATTTTAGAGGTGCATTTTTTTATATTCTTGATATTTGCAACTTATTAAAAAAAAGAATGAAAAGTTATCAAAAAGGTCATAGGCATATAAATTCAAATAAACGAGGACACAAAGCAACTGAGCGACTGTCTACGTAGCTAGTATTACAATCCCGTCCGAATTTGGTAGCTAATAGGCGGGCTTTTTCGTACTTTGTCACAGACGGCCTCCTTCATTCTTTAGAAATCGGAGGCAAGCCGTTACAATTTACAAAGCAGTCCCTATGAGATTATCGAAAAAGTTCTTATAAAGTCGTTTGGAGATAATCAGCTGTAATTTAGGTCGGCAGATTTTGAAATTTATTTACAGTAGAATATAATAAACTATTCCCTTAAAAAATCTATAAACCTTGTTGTTGCAGAATTCATAGGAATATTTTTCTTCCATGCAACAACGGTTCTTGCTGTCAGTTCAGGTTTTAATTTAAGGACTTTTATTCCATAAAAACTATTTATAAGTTCAGTTTCAATGGTAAGGGCAGTTCCAACGTTTTTCGAAACCATTACGGCTGTATTGGAATTAAGGTTGTGGGTCGCAACTATATTTAACTTTGTAATGTCTTTTCCAAACCATGAAGACAGTTCATTTTTTATGTTGTTTCTTCGCGGGAGAATTATATTTTCGTTCAGTAAATCTGAAGGCTCTATGAAATCCTTTTTTGCAAGATTTGAGTCTGGTTGAATAAGGGCACACCAGTTTTCAGTAACCGGAAGCCTGAAGTAATCGTAGCGGTCAATTTCAATGGGCTCCAGAAGAATGCCAATGTCCAGCAGCCCTTTATCCATCTGATCTTTTATAATGTCACTTGTTGTGGTGTTAAAGTTAAAGAATACCT
>JAEDFM010000091.1 GCA_016292805.1 Treponema sp.
TAGCGCGTCTGGTTTGGGACCAGGATGTCGCAGGTTCAAATCCTGTCTGCCCGACAATTAAAAGTCACTTGATTAGTTTCAAGTGACTTTTTTTATTTATGGAGATTATAAAGAGTTGGACCAGAAAGAATTTTACGATTTGGTAATAAATGGATATGACTGGGGACCAGGTGTAGATAAAATTATTTTGCACACCAAGTTCCCTGTTTCATGTGATTCTGTTAAAGTACAGGATTTTAATGTTATAACAGAAACTTATGTTAATGACTGGATATCATATCCTCCAAAAACAAATTTAAAAACTGGTTGCAGAACAATATATTCTGCATATACTTGTGATGAAACTGGTATGGAAGTAAAAAACTCTAGTTGTCATATTGCACTTGAATTAACAGTACATCCTGATGATCCTTTTTCAAATCCATTTTTGTATTCAAGTGACATGATGAATCACTGGCAGGAAATTTATAATCTTAAAATTACAAATTCAATCTTAAATATTAATATAACAGAAAGTGGTAAAAAAATTTGCCCATTAGCAGATAAATTTACACTTAATAAATTAACTACAGATAATATTACATTACATTATGCTTTATATGAGCCTGAAAATTCTGCTAATAAAACTCCGATAATAATTTGGTTGCATGGTATGGGGGAAGGGGGAGACGACCCTTATATAGCACTTTTAGGTAACAAAGTTGTAAATCTTATTACTGATGATATACAGTCTTATTTTGCTCCTACAGGAGCATATGTTTTAGTTCCACAAGTAAATGGATTTTGGATGCAGACTGATATTAAATTAAAAGGAATGGAAGGATGGATTGGGCCAAAATCAAAACTAACAAAATCATGTTATACAACAGCATTATTCAATTTAATTGATTCAGTTGTAAAGGAAAATCCTAAAATAGATAAAGATAGAATTTACATTGGTGGATGTTCAAATGGAGGTTATATGTCTATAAATATGCTTCTCGAATATCCTGATTATTTTGCTGCTGCTTATCCTGTTTGCGAAGCTTACCCTGATTGTAAAATTAATGAAGAACAAATCAAAATACTTTCAAAACAACATATCTGGTTCACTCAGTCAAAAGATGATAAAACTGTTTTTCCAAAACTTTTTGTTCTTCCAACTTTTAAGCGTCTGCAAAAACTTAAAGCAGATGATGTTCATTTAACTTTATGGAAAAATGTTTCTGATAATACTGGGAATTTTAAAGATAAAAAGGGAAAACCATATAAATACAATGGTCATTTTTCCTGGGTTTATACTTTGAATAATCAGTGTAAGGAAAATGATATATCAATTTTTGAATGGATGTCAAAAATTTCTAAATAAACGATTAGAGTAAAAAAAAGGATGTCTAAAAAGTAGCAGTCATGCTGTACTTTATAGACATCCTTTTATTGTCTTAACTGTTATACTTAAATTCCAATAAAGTGAGTATTAACTTTATCCTGAACATAAGCAACAAAGTCATCAAGCTTCATTGTTTCCTGTGGTTTTTTACTAGAGAAACGGTAGCGAACACATACTGAATTTTCTGCCTTTTCTTTTTCACCAACTACAAGAATATATGGTGTGCGGTGTTCCATTGAAATATTCTTGATTTTGTTTTTCATGTTGTCATCTTCAAGATAAGCTTTAGCACGAATATCGTTAGCAACTAAAGTATCTTCAATCTGTTTTGCATAATCATCAAAATCAGAAGAAACTGGAACAATTGCAACCTGTTCAAATGCAAGCCAAGTTGGGAATGCTCCTGCAAAGTTTTCAATAAGAATACCAAGGAAACGTTCCATAGAACCAAGAATAGCACGATGGAGCATAACAGGATGATGTTTCTGGTTATCTGCACCAATGTATGTAGCGTCAAGGCGTTCTGCAGAAGGTAACTGGAAGTCAGCCTGGATTGTACCACACTGCCATTCACGGCCTAAGCAGTCATAAAGTTTGAACTCAAGTTTAGGACCATAGAAGGCACCTTCTCCTGGCTGAAGTTCAAATTCAAGACCAGCTTCGTGACATGCATCTGCCAAGGCTTTTTCTGCTCGTTCCCAAGTAGCCAAATCACCAACATGATCTTCTGGCATTGTTGAGAATTTTACTACTAAATCATCAAAACCAAAGTCATGATAAACGCGTTTCAAAAGCTTACAGAACTTAGCAACTTCTGCTGCTACCTGTTCTTCTGTACAAATGATATGAGCATCATCCTGTACGAAACCACGAACACGCATAATTCCATGTAAAGTTCCAGAAGGTTCATTACGAACATCGTGTCCAAATTCTGCCAGGCGGAGTGGCAAATCTTTGTAAGATCTCTGTTTAGATTTAAAGATTTCCAAAGCACCAGGACAGTTCATTGGTTTAATAGCAAATAATCGTTTTTCAGATTCTGTAATGAACATGTTTTTCTGATAATGTCCCCAGTGACCTGAGCGTTCCCAAAGAGAGCGAGGCATGATTGCTGGAGTGTTAACTTCAAGGTATCCATCACGACGAATCATCTGACGCATATAATCCTGAATAGTAGTATAGATTGTCCATCCGTTTGGATGCCAGAAAATCTGACCTGGATCTTCTGGATCAAGATGGAATAAATCCATTTCAACACCAAGCTTACGATGGTCACGTTTTTCAGCTTCTGC
>JAEDFM010000047.1 GCA_016292805.1 Treponema sp.
CTTCTTTGCATACTTCTACACTCAGGTAACACTGAACCCTACAGAAATTGCTAAAAACATCAGAGAAAACGGCGGCTCCATTCCTGGTGTAAGAACTGATAAAACAGAAGAATATCTTACTAAGATATTGAATAGACTTATATTACCAGGTTCATTGTTCCTGGCATTGATTGCTGTTATTCCAACAGTTATTCAGTATGCTTTTGGATTCCCACAGTCTGTTGCACAGCTTATGGGCGGAACTTCATTAATCATCTTGATTGGTGTTGATCTTGATACAATGAGTCAGGTTGAAGCACTTCTTAAAATGCATCACCATGAAGGACTTACTAAGAAGGGCAAAATCAGATCACGCAGTTTATAAAAATTTCGTGATTAACTAGTAGAAAAGAAATGAGAATATATGCTATATTATTAGCCTACTGAATTGCTCTCATTGCGAGGTGCTAAAATTCAGTAAATATTCTCATGGGGGCTTTATATGAAAGTACGAACCAGTGTAAAACCTATCTGTGATAAGTGTAAGGTTATCAGAAGAAACGGCGTTGTCCGTATCATTTGTACAAACCCAAAACACAAGCAGAGACAGGGCTAAGGAGTAACAGATGGCTCGAATCGCAGGGGTTGATATCCCTAATAAACATGTAGGTACCGCATTAACTTATATTTATGGTATCGGCCGTTCATCGGCTTTAAAGATTTGCGAAGCTGCTAAAGTTGATCCAGAAAAGATGGTAAACGATCTTTCTCAGGATGAATTGAACTTACTTCGTGAAATTATTGATAAAGACTATAAGATTGAAGGTCGTCTTCGTTCAGAAATTGGTCTCAACCTGAAACGTCTTATTGATATTGGTTGTTACCGTGGTCTTCGTCACAAGGCTGGTCTTCCAGTACGTGGACAGAGAACTCGTACAAACTCTCGTACTCGTAAGGGTAAGAAGAAGACTGTTGCTAATAAGAAGAAAGCATAAGGCGGAGGTTAGGTAAGTGGCTATCGCTAAGAAACGAAAGGAAAAGAAGAGCGTATACGAAGGAAACGTTTATATCCAGGCTACGTTCAATAATACTATCGTAACTGTAACAGATATGAAAGGAAATGCTCTTTCTTGGGCATCTTCTGGTGGACTCGGATTCCGTGGAGCTAAAAAATCAACTCCATTTGCTGCTCAGTCAGTTGCTGAAACAGCTATCCAGAGAGCTGCAAGCTATGGTTTACGTGAAGTACATGTATATATCAAGGGTCCAGGAATGGGACGTGAAAATGCTATCCGTTCTTTAGGTCTTATGGGATTGAAAGTAAAATCAATTTCTGATGTAACTCCAATTCCTCACAATGGTTGTCGTCCTCGTAAGACACGCCGTATGTAATTACTTTAGGAGACAATTATGGGAAAAAGCACACAGACTCTCTTAAAGAGATGTAAATCTTTAGGTATCAATCCAGTTGTAATGGGTTATACAAAAGAATCTAAGAGAAATCAGAAAGACGTAAGACGTAAGAAGTCTGAATATGGTATTCAGCTTACAGAAAAACAGAAAGTACGTTTCATTTATGGTGTTATGGAAAAACAGTTCCACAAATACTATGTAATGGCTACTAAAAAAGATGGCGTTACTGGTGAAATGTTACTCCAGATTCTTGAATCAAGACTTGATAATGTTGTTTACCGCTTAGGATTTGCTAAGACTCGTAAACAGGCTCGCCAGATGGTTAACCATGGTCACATTTTAATTAATGGTGCTGTAGTTAATATTCCATCTTACCTTGTAAAGGTTGGTGACGTAGTTACAGTTAAAGAAAATTCTGGAATCAAAAAGCTTGTTCTCGCTAATGGCGATCCTGTAGTACCAGGTTGGCTTGAAGCAGATAAAGATAATTTTACTGGAAAGGTTGTTTCATTAGCTACAAAAGCAGATATTGATTTTGAAGTTAAAGAAAACCTCATTGTTGAATATTATTCTAAATAATGATAAGGAGTTCAGATGGCTCGCAAAAATTTGCTCAAAGGTTTTAAAAAGCCTAAAGGCATTTCATTTGAACACGTTAGTACAAATCCTAATTACGGTAAGTTCACAGCTTATCCTTTTGAAACAGGATTTGGAACAACAGTTGGTAATACATTAAGAAGAGTATTGTTGTCTTCAATTCAGGGATATGCAATCACTTCAATTCGTATTACATCTTATAATGAAAATGGAATTTCTAAATTAATCTCTAGTGAATTCGAAGCAATTCCTGATGTAGCTGAAGATACCTTGGAAATTATCAACACTCTTAAGATGTTGCGTTTACGTTTACCTAATGATGTTGAACAGGATACTATCAATTATGAATTTAAAGGTCCTGGAGTTGTAAAGTCTGATGATTTTGCAAAAGAAGGTCAGCTTGAAGTTATGACTAAAGATTTAACAGTCTTTACTATGATGGAAGGCGCTCATCTTGATATTGAAGTTCAGGTTGACTTGGGTAGAGGTTACGTTCCAGCTGAAACAAATGAACATTACATTGAAATTGTTGGTACAATTCCAATGGATGCCATTTTCACTCCAGTTCCAAAAGTAAAATATTCTATTGAACCATGTCGTGTAGGTCAGAGAAATGACTACGATAAGTTAGTTCTTGAAATTTGGACTGATGGAACAATCGCTCCTGAAGATGCTTTGGCAGAAGCAGCTAAAATTGCAAAAGATCATTTCGCAATTTTCGTAAACTTCAATGACAAAGATGTAATTGGAAGTGATGAAAGTGATGAAGGCGATGAAAGTATCCAGAAGCTTCTCAATACACCTGTAGAAGAATTGGAACTCTCTGTACGTTCATCAAATTGTTTGAAAAATGCAAATATTCGTACAATTGGCGAATTAACTAAAAAGACTGAAGATGACATTGCAAAGACTAGAAACTTTGGAAAGAAATCACTCCAGGAAATTAAGGAAAAACTCCAGGAATGGAACCTTACTCTTGGTATGACAGATTACAGTCATCTGAAGAATGCTGCCAACTTAACAAAGCAGAAGGAAGAAACAGATGAATCATAAGAATGGTTTTAATCCGCTTTCACGTACAACAGCACACCGTCGTGCTATGTCACGCAATATGGTAACTTCTCTCTTTAGATATGAAAGAATTACTACAACAAAATCAAAGGCTCTTGAAGTAAGAAAATCAGCTGAAAAGCTTATTACTAGAGCTAAAGTTGATTCTGTACACAATCGCCGTGAAGTTGCAAAGTTTATTGCTGATGAAAAAATCTTAAATAAACTTTTCACAGAAATTGCTCCTCGTATGAAGGAACGCAATGGTGGTTATACTCGTGTACTTAAACTCGGATACCGTCAGGGTGACGCTGCTGATGTTGTTATTCTTGAATTAGTAGATTACAAACTTGATAACGAATCAAGCGAAGAAAAACCTGCTAAAACAACAAAAGCTAAGGCAGAAGGTGCTAAAAAATCAGCTGCAAAAAAGACTGAAAAAAAGGAAGAAGCTAAGGCTGAGTAAGCTTTGGTTGCCAAAAGGAGTCTATAATGTCAAAGAACCATCGCGGATCTGGTATTAGATCATTAGCTGCTCACGGAAGAGGAACATGTGGTATCTGTGGTAAAACAGATATTAAAGTTCTTTGGGAAAAAGAAGTTAATGGTGAAACAGTAAAAGTTTGCAAATACTGTAACGCTGCATTAAAAAACAAAGCAAAGGTAGAAGCTAGAAAAGCTAAACCTGCAGCAGAAGAAGCTCCAGCAGCTGAAGAACCAGCAGCAGAAGCTTAATCAGCTGAGTAATCTATCTTTATAGATACTCGCTAACATAATCCGCTTGCTATAGGCAGGCGGATTTTTTATTTTAAATTACGATATTTTAATCATTAAATATTGTGGAGTTATTCTTTTTGGTATAAACTGTATATATATCGATTATGAGTGTTAACAACAGCCATCAGGTTTCTAGATATTACGATTTTTATCGTGATAAAGAAATTGTATTTACAAAAGCTAATTTAATTTCGCTTCGTATTGATCCACGTCAGGTTTATGTAAAAACACCAGATGGACAATGGCCTTGTATTATAAACTCTGTATCATTAATGAATGCTAAAATTATTATTGGTACTTCAAGTGGTATTTACGAACAGCTAAAAAAATCCAGAACAATTAATATAAGTTTGCGTTTCTGTTTTATTGATTTGAACAGTAATCCAATTCACTTTTTTGTAAATTGTTCTGTTTGTGATATTCAGAATTATGCAGGCTCAAAGGATCTTGTTCTTGTAAATTTACAGTATACTCAGCGTCCGCCTGATGAATTAATTTTGCGAATTGGTGAATTCGTCGAAGTAAATGAAAACTTTAAGAATCGCCGTGAAGAACGAATTACAATCACAAAAAACTCATTGCGCGAGCTTCAGATTCCAAAAGAAGAAACATTTATCTTTATTTCAAATGTACCAAGGAAGTGTGTAATCAAAGATCTTTCTTTTGGTGGTGCAAAAGTAATGCTTATTGGAGTTCCAAAATTTCTGATAGAAAAGCAGGTTGATTTAAGATTAATGTTCCTGGATACAACAGAAAAGGTTTCTCTTATTGGAATTGTTAAAAATGCTGATTATCTTCCTGGTAGAAAAGATATTTGTGTATGTAATATCCAGTTTGTGCCAGATGCTGTACCAATGACTTATAAATTCAGAATCAACAGTTATATTACTTCTTATCAGAAGCAGTTAATTGATAATCAGATTTTGAATAATGCTAAATTAGCAGCAACAGAACAGGCTCAGCAAAATCCACAGGTTGCAGCCTTAAATATTAATGGTAATGAAAATTTACCACAATAAAAAATCAAATTAATCAAATATTATAAGTGAGAAAATTATGAATCCTTCTAGTCCTTTGGAATCAATTTATTACATCAACATTCCAGAAAACTTTGTACCTTCAAATGATAGTTTTAAAATCGACCCTAAAATTCAGTTGCCTGTTCAGATTAAGGACAGTGAATCTGCAGGAAGTTTTAATCCAGAGGAAATTACTCCTGAACAAATTCTTGCTGGTATTCTTACAGTTTTAGCATACGATCTTAAAAACGAAAATCTTGATTACTACCGTTCTATAATCAAACAGGTAAAACCTGATATTAAAAAGGAGCTTTGTGAAGCTGCAATTATTAAAACTAAAAATGAAGATTTTGAACTTGCAGAAGAAATTTTCCGTGCACTTCATGGTTATGATCCAGAAGATAAGGCAATAATCTTAAATATGGCTTTGTTCCTTGATCAGAGAGCAGATTCTTACCGTAATGCTGGTTTGAACGAAGATGCAGATGCCTATGATAGTGATGCTCAGAGTTATTATGAAGAAGCAATGATGGCTGAACCTTCAATGCCAGATGCATATTTTAATGCGGGCTTTTTCTATATGAAGCAGCATAAATACAGAGAAGCAAAAGATTCATTTGAAACATATCTTGCTTTGACTTGTGATATTACTGCTGAAGAAATGGGTGAGAATGGTGTTTATAAACAGGAAAGAGCCCAGGAAATTTTAAACGAAATTAACAGTCAGAATATTGATGATGAAACATTTAAAACTGCTTATGATTTGATTTCTAGTGGTCAGGAAGAAAAGGGCTTGCTTGAAATCAGAGACTTCTTGTCAAATAATCCAAAAGTATGGAATGCCTGGTTTATGTTAGGCTGGGGTTTTAGACGTCTTGAAAAGTTTGCTGAAGCAAAGCAGGCTTATGAAGAAGCTTTGAAATGTGAAGGTGGAGATAAAAATTCCGATGTTTACAATGAGCTTTCATTGTGTTATGTGGAAGAAAAGAATTTTACTGAAGCTAAGAAATGTCTTCTTAAAGCATACGAGCTTGATCCAGAAAGTACAAAAGTAATTTCTAACTTAGGATATCTTGCTTTGGCTCAGGGTAATAAACAGGAAGCCCGCAATTACTTTACTACAGTTTTGGAATTTGATCCAAAAGATAAGATTGCGGCTAATGAATTACTTAAGCTGGAACAGGAAGACTAGAATCCTGAAATATCTACAGAATCTCCAATTTTGACATCGTTTTTGTGGAACCAGCCCTGTGGAACTTCCAGGGCGTATCGGACTGAACATGTACTTACAATTGGAGATAGACTGTAGGGTGTCATATCATAAATATTTCTGATTTTTCCTTTAGAATCAATGTAAGCAATTGAAAGTGGGTGAGGGGTATTCTTCATCCAGAAAGAAAGAATCTGATCGTTTTCAAAAATAAAAATCATACCAGTTCCTTCTGGAATATTTTTTCGTTCCATAAAACCAAAATTGCGTTCCTGTGGAGTTTTTGCAATTTCTACCTTAACGGTTAAAGTTTTTCCATCTTCTTTTGTAATTGTTAATGTAGTTTTAGAAAGCTTGCTATTTGAACAACTAAGAAATAAAATTGCTGTTAATGATAAAAGAAAAAATTTAATATTATGCATTATAGTTCATCCAAAAACATCTGGCGTGTTATTTCTTCACCAGATTTCTGTACATTAGAATATTGTTTAAGACTGTCAAAAATTTTATTATCCATATATTTTAAAGCTAATGGTTTTTCCAGAGACATTGTGTATTCATCATTTTTCCAGGTTGCACTTTCTGGAGAGATTTTATCTGGTTCTCCATATTTGTTGCATAAAGTGGTAAAAATGTTGTAGTAATCCATTTTTGCAGGATTTACATTAATAGTAATAATATATAACTGATCTTCTGAAAACTGGAACCAGCAGCGTTCCAGAAATGAAGATCCTATACCTGTCGTTGCATCTGTTTCTATAAGAACTTTATTTACACCTGGTAAAAGTGAAACATCTCGGTCTCCATGGTAACCAAAGCCTGGATCTTTAATTAAAGCTGCTTTTGTGTCATCCAGGGACATACCTAATTTGATGTTTTTGTAACCATCAGGAAGGTCTTTTGCGTTGAGTCCGAATAATGATGTAAGAAAAATAGCAGATAAAATAAATTTTCGTACTTTCATGCCTAGATTATCGGCATAAATTTAAAACTAATTATTATTTTGTTTGCGATAGAAAGCTGCCTGTTTAGAAAGTTCAACCATGTCTTTAATGAAAATCTTTCCATCAACAATTTTAATGTGAGAATCCTGCTGGAATTCATAAATTGCTTTTGGCTGCTGAGCATGTGGGATACCACACATATTGGCAATATCCTGTGGAGTAAGTTCAGTCTGTTTCTGTTTGCTCTGTAACGAATCCATCTGAATCTTCTGTTTTTCAAGCTGTAATGAAAGCATATCAATCATTTTTGCAAGTGGATCACGGATGTTTGCATTATCAAGCTGACGATACATAGACCAGAGTCTGTCGGCAAGTGTTGTGGTAAGGCGGGAAATCATTTGAGGCTGTGTTGTTACCATCTGATTAAAGTTAGCAAGGTTTACAACCATTAAGCGACAATCGCTGTGGGCAATAGCACTGGCAGAACGAGGTTTATTTTCTAGTAAAGCCATTTCTCCAAACATATCACCCTTTTTTAATACAGCAAGAATAACTTCATTTCCGTTTACAACTTTTGAAATAGCAACTTCTCCGCTCTGAATAATGTATAGGTCTTTACCACGCTGTGATTCAGAGAAGATCATTGTATTCTGTGGATATTCAAGAATAGATTCCTGGGAAGGTTCAAGATAAGCAGGATGTGCTTTGGCTTTTAATGCAAGGAAGCGTTTTTTTGCATCTTCTGCATTTGGTCCTGTTGGTCTTGTTTTTAAGTATTGATAATAAGCGTATGTAGCAATATCAATTTTGTATGCTTCATCGTAAAATTTAGCAACCTTATAAATCTGTTCATAAGATTCTGTAACAACTGAATTAAGTGTTGCTTTTGTAAGCATTTCGTTCATGACACGCATTCGGTTAGCAAAGGTTTTAATGATTTTTAAAGCTACTGGTGTGTTTTTTACGATAAGATCTGGGTACTGTTCTTTTTTTACTGCAATGGCAACTACTTCTTCAGCTGCAATTGCAGTTTCAATCTGAAGGTGGCCTGACATACAAGGTACTACACCAACGAAGTCTCCAGGTCCAAAAATAACAGAGGTAGTTCCGTTTCCAGAAGATTTGTAACACTGTACACGCCCCTGCTGAATAATGAAAAAGCGATCACTGTTGGCTTTTCCTTCAACAACTATGTACGAGCCTTTTGGAAATCTGCATATTTGTAACTGCAACAAAACTAATTACCCCTCTTATCTTTAAAATTATAAAATTACACATCAAATTTGTCAATTTCACTATTGGGCATTTTAAGAAAGGAATATAATTTCTGGTTCCAGTTTATAACCAAATTGATTTTGAACCTGGGTTTGAATATATGTAACAAGGTCTAGAATATCTTTTTGAGTGGCATTCCCTGTATTCACAATGAAGTTTCCGTGAAAATCAGCAATTCTGGCTCCACCAATCTGGTAGCCCTTTAAACCTGCTTCATCAATAATCTTTCCAGATGGTTTACCAAACAGATGATTATTTTTAAAAACAGAGCCTGCACTTGGAAATTTAAAGTGACCTTTATCAACTCGTTCTGCAATGTATTTTTTACAGTCTGCTTCAATAGTCTGGTGTTCTGTTTCGGTTTGCTGCTCTAATAAAAATGTGGCAGTTGTAATAAAACGGTTGTTGCCCTGAAATGGAGACCTTTTGTAATCCCAATCATCAGGATTTTTAAGAATGTGGTGAAGTTTTACAGAAGTATTCATATATTCCATATAAGTTGTAGAAAAAAGAACATCAGATATGGATTTTTCAAAGCAGCGGGCATTCATAAATAATGCACCACCCACAGTTCCAGGAAGACCGGCAAACTGTTCTACACCGTGAATATTATTTTTTGTACAGAAGTTTACAAGGGTAGCAATTGAAGTACCAGAGAAACAGGTAACAAGGCACTGGTTTGGAGTAAGTTCAATTTTACCAAAATCTTCAGGGCAGTTTTCGGCTTCCATATAATCGATTTCGGAAAAACTTTGTGTAGAAATGATTACGCCGTCATAGTGATCTGGAAAAACAATATTGCTGCCGCCACCTAAAATAAAAAACTTTGCTTTTGCTTCCAGCAAAACAGAAAGAACAATCTGGAAAGAGTAGTAATTAATTGGTTTAATAAAAAGATCGGTAGTTCCACCAACTTTAAATGTAGATTTGTTTGCTAAAGGTTCATTAAGTAAAATTTCACCTTTGAAAGCATCGTAATTTTTAATTGTGGCAATAATTTCATCGTAATTTTTCACAAAGATATTCTACCTGTTTTGGAGAATGGGAACAAGTGAGTAAACCTCTAATTATAAATAAGAAATCTCTTATCTTCTTATTATCTGTATATTATTTTCAATGACACGGAAATTTGTTATATTAAGGACATAAATTAAATTTTCAGAGGTAAAATATGAGTTTGAAATTGTACAACACAATGGGACACAAAATGGAAGAGTTTAAACCAATTACAGAAGGTAAATGTGGTTTTTATGGTTGTGGACCTACAGTTTATAACTATGCTCATATTGGAAACTTACGCGCCTACGTTTTTCTTGATATTCTTGATAAAACCTTGCAGATGCTTGGTTATGATATTAAGCATGTTATGAATATTACTGATGTTGGCCACTTAACTGGGGATGCTGACGACGGTGAAGATAAAATGAAAAAATCGGCAGCTGAAAGACACCAGTCTGTACTTGAAGTTGCAAAATTCTATACAGATGCTTTTATGGCTGATATTGGAGCTTTGAATATTCGTACTCCAGATGTTGTATGTAAGGCTACTGAACACATTCCAGAAATGATTGCTCTTATTCAGGAAATCGAAAAGAACGGTCATACATATATGGCTGGCGGAAACCTTTACTACGATATTTCAACTTACCCTGATTATGGTAAGCTTGCTAATTTGAATCTTGATGAACTTAAGGCTGGAGCTGGTAAACGTAAGGTTGTAGTTGTTGATGAAAATAAACGCAATCCTGGTGACTTTGTTCTCTGGTTTACAAAATCTAAATTTGAAGATCAGGCTATGACTTGGGATTCTCCTTGGGGGCGCGGTTATCCTGGATGGCACATTGAATGTTCTGCTATGTCTATGAAATATCTTGGTAAACACTTTGATATTCACACTGGTGGTATTGACCATGTTCCAGTTCATCATACAAACGAAATTGCTCAGTCTGAAGGAAGTTTTGATGAAGCTGAAAGAGCAAAAGGTCCTTGGGTAAATTACTGGCTTCATAACGAATTCCTTATTCTGGAAGGCGGAAAGATGAGTAAGTCTAGCGGACACTTTATTACTTTGCAGACTACTTTACCTGCCGAAAAAGGCTTTTCTTTGAAGGATAAGGGCTATGAACCATTGGATTATCGTTTCTTCCTTTTGGGCGGACACTACAGAAAGCAGCTGGTATTCAGTCTTGAAGCTTTGGATTCTGCTAAATCTGGCCGCGCAGCTTTGAATCAGCGTGTTGCAAAACTTATTTCTAAAGCTAATGATGAAGAAAAACTTGGACTAACCCTTGAAAATTTTGCTCAGGTTCTTGGTGAAAATTCTTACGAAGGGGAAAATTACGCTAAATTTGTTGAAGGACTTTCTAACGACCTGGCAACTCCAGTAGCTATGGCTGCTATGCAGAAGGAATCCAATGGAAAAGGTAATGTAAAAGCTTCAGACGCTCTTGCTGCAATCTTTAAAATGGATAAAGTTCTTAGCCTTAGCGTAATAGAAAATGCATTTAAAGTTATTGAAGAACAGAAAAAAGTTGCAGGTTTGCAGGCAGATGCCCATGCAGGTGACCCTGAAGCTGCAGAAATTGATGGATTAGTTGCAGAACGAACTGCCGCTAAAAAGAACAAGGACTTTGCCCGAGCCGACGAAATCCGTAATCAGCTTACAGCTCGCGGAATTACAATTATTGATACTCCAACTGGACCAACCTGGCGCCGCGGATAATTTGTATTAATTATTGTAACTATTGGAGATTTAGGGTGTTTAATAATTTAGTAGAAGAAAGTCAGACTGTACTCAATGTGTCTCTTAATGCTGGCAATCCTGCTGATTTCAAAAAGATTTATGATGAATGTATGGCAATGCTGTTTAAGATTTCCTACAGAATTGTAAATGATGAAGAAGCTGCAGAAGACCTGGCTCATGACTCTTTAATTAAGGCTAACGAAAAAGAACTTACATTCCCTTCTTTGAACGATGCCAAATACTGGCTTATTCGAGTTGTAAAGAATGCATCATTGAATTACATCAAACGAAAGGAACGGGAACGCAAGGCTTACGAAAAGGTTTTATACGAAGATCATAAAAAAGCTGACAATGGGGAAATTGATTTACTGAAGCAAGAATCAATGCAGAAGGCTAGGGAAGCTCTGAAAAAACTTCCAAAAAACCTTCAGGATGTACTTATGCTCCGTGAATATGGAGATATGAATTATAAGGAAATCGGGAAGGTGCTTGGCATTACAGAAGGTAATGTAAAGGTAAGAATTTTCAGAGCCAGGGAACAGCTGGTTAAATTAATAGGAGAAGATAATGTCTTTTTGCCCGAGTAAAGATATTCATTCTGTTTATTTAGATAACGAACTGCCTGAAATTTATAAGGCTGAATACGAAGCACATATTAAGGTATGTCCTAAGTGTCAACAGGAGCTTGCTAAAATTCGTAAGCTCCATGATTTGTTTAACGCTGATGCTTCATCAATTACACCTGATACTCATTATCTGGATCAGAGTTTTGAACGATTAAAGATGAAGATGAAATTCAGTAAAACAACTGGCCGTAAAACTGAGCCACAGAATAAATTCAGCTTCCATAATTTAGGTTATGTTGGTGTGGCTGCTGCTGCCGCTGCTGTTTTTGCACTGGTAATACCAGTCAGAATCAATTCTGCAAAGGTTCAGCCTTCAGCTTCTGTTGCGCCTGTAATGCCACTTGCTGCAAATAATGTTTCTTTTGATAGTGGAAAAAGTACAGTCATTTCCGGTAATATAGATAGTACAGTTTTAAAGTCTGGAAAGTCTGTAATGGCTAGAAATGTAAGCACTTCTTCAAATGCTGCACAAAAGGCGCCAATTTCCTTTGTGGGAAACAATGAAGTTGAATTACTTCGTCCGGAATTTGAAACAATTTCAATTAAGATAACTCTTCCTGGTATTGATTCAGTTCCTGTAACAACTGAAGTTCAATTACCAATGGATGTTGTTTCGGGCAGATACTAGGTGAACACAACAAAAAAAATAAGCTACTATTTTAGACGCTATCCTGCAGTAAGAGTTTTAATTGTGCTTACAATTATTGGGCTTATTGCAGGCTCTTCTGTTTTAATCAGTTATAGAACAAAAAGCATTCCAGAAATCACTTCTATAAATCCTCCTGTTGGGGTGCCGGGAGATGTAATTGTAATTACAGGTAAAAACTTTGGGGCAACCAGAGATATGAGCTATGTTGAGTTTTCGGGCTCTAAGCTTACAGCCAGCGCTTATATTTCCTGGAGCGATACAAAAATTAAACTGGTTTTGCCTGCTAATATTCAGGATGGACTTGTTGTTGTTGGAACAAAGGATTCCCGCTCAAAACCATCTCTTTTTGCTAACGAAATTGATATTCCAGTTCCAGTTCCAGAGGTTAAGCTTTCTTCTAAACCTGTTATAACTTCTTTGAATAATCAGAACTATGTGGCTGGAGATTTGCTTGTAATTCATGGTAATAACTTTGGAGATTCACGAAATACATCTAAGGTTTTATTTACAGTTGATTATGATGATAAACTGGCTCAGGCTGAATTTACAAACATCAACATGTACACAGAAAACATGATTGAAGCTTCAGATTTTGAAAATGCCTACGAATACTGGAGTAATTCCGAAATCAGAGTTCGCATTCCAGATGGTGTTTGTTCTGGCATGGTTGTAGTTGATACCGGAAGTGAAAAATCTGAGCCATACAAAATTAATATTACAGGTCCTGTAAGAAAACATTACAAGGCTCGTAAAATCTATCTTATGAACTACACGGCAGATATTGCTGACATTTATACAAATGATGTTTCTACAATCACTTTGCGCTGTCCAATTCCTGCAACGACTGCTTATCAGCCTGATATTCAGATTACAGAAACTAATCCTTCTCCAATCTTAATGAATTATCAGAACAATTTGATTCATCAGCTGACAAAAACAAAGAACTATGTTCCAAAAACTGTGTTCAGCCAGACTTTTGTTCTTCCTGTTTACGAAGTTACTACAGTTTTGCCTGCAGACAGACTCACTTCTTACCGTCAGGGAACATTGCCATTCGTAGATAATGCTTTGAAAGCTGATACTCTTGTTCCAAGTGATGATGAAAATGTTGTAAAACTTGCGGCTTCAATTATTGGAAAGGAAAAATCTTCTTATAACAAGGCTAAACTTATTTACAATTACATGTGTGATAATTTTAAGGTTCAGGAAAAAGTTAGAAAAGGCGATTCTGATCCTTTAGATTTAATAAAATCTAAAAAAGGTGATGCATACGATTATGCTATTGTTTATACAGCTTTACTTAGAGCTGCAGGTGTTCCAGCATTAACAGATGCTGGTGTTCTTGTTCTTCAGGAACAGGCTACACAGGCCCACTGGTGGTGTGAATTCTACATTCCATCTGTAGGCTGGATTCCAGTTGATCCTGCAATTGGTTCTGGACTTAAATATAACCGCTGGAATGAAGGTGGAGAATCGGTTGATGTTAAAAGTTATTACTTTGGTAATATGGATTCACATCACATTACATTCTCTCGCGGCTGGAATGAACTTAAACCTTTCAGTCAGGAAAACAAAATCGTTCAGCAGCCAAGAAGCTTTGCTTTACAGGGAATCTGGGAAGAAGCTTCTTCAAATACAATAAAATACAGCTCTTACTGGAGCTTACCTGTAATAAAAGGTATATACTAGTTATAGAAAGGTCATGTGGAGGTTTAATATGACAACAAAAGTTTTAAGCGTAGGTGGTTCAATTATTGTTCCAGAAAAACCTGATACAGAATTTTTAGGAAAATTTGTAGCTATGTGTACAGCATGGCTTGATGCAGATAAATCACGCAGATTGATTCTTGTTGCTGGTGGCGGAGCTCCTGCTCGTGTTTACCAGAACGGTTATAAAGAAGTTTGCGAAAAAACAGGAGCTGCTTTTGATGCTAATTCTGCTGACTGGATTGGTATTATGGCAACTCGTATTAATGCACAGCTTGTAAAGGCTTGCTTTGGTGATTACTGTAAAAATGATGTAGTTTATAATCCAACTGCTGATGATGTTAAATTCGATGGACAGGTACTTGTTGCTTCTGGATGGAAACCAGGATTTTCTACAGATACAGATGCTGTTTATCTTGGTGAAAAATTTGATGCAAAAACAATCGTAAATCTTTCAAATATTGAAAAGGTTTATACAGATGATCCACGCAAAAATCCAGATGCAAAACCTTTGGATACAATTTCATGGGCTGATTTCCGTAAAATGGTTGGTGATGAATGGACTCCTGGAAAGAACTGTCCATTTGATCCAATTGCTTCTAAAAAAGCAGAAGCTAACGGTATGAAGGTTATTTGTGCTGGCGGTAAAAATATCCCAAATATCGAAGCTATTTTGAATGATAAGGAATATATTGGAACTACTATCGGTTAATCCTAAAAGTGTTCTTTAATTTTGTAAAAAAACTCGAGACTTAAAATAGATGGCGCAATTTCAGCCATCTATTTTAAAC
>JAEDFM010000092.1 GCA_016292805.1 Treponema sp.
CCCATGGGTAGTAAGTATAAAGTTAAAAGTGAAAAGTTGGAAGAGAATTCATTCTGTATTTTAAACTCTCTTTTAATAGATAGAAAATCTGTGATACAATAAAAATATGACAAAAAAAACTTTTGCAGGTAACAGGAAGAGAGATAAAGCCAGGCGAAAGCTAAAACGAATCTTTACTAATCCATACAGAAATTTAAAGCAGGACAGGCAATTATTAAGGAAGGGAAAGCTGTTTCTTGATTTATGCGAAAAAGAGCCGGTACTTGGTTCCCGTGTACTTTTGGTTTTAGCAAGACGTCTTACAGAAACAGTTCGGGATGTTAATAAAGATAAAGCAATACTATACGAAGCACTTTGTAACGAAATAGAAATTGGAGTTTAAAATGAAAAAGAAGTTTAACATAAGTCTTGATGCACCTGTATCAATTATTTTTGTTGTTTTAAGCATTATTCTGTTTATGCTTAGTACCTATGTTTTTAAAGATAAGGCTGGAGGATTACTGCTGGCTTCTGCAACATCGGCAGGGGGTGCTCATCCATTTTTGGCCTCCAGTGCAGCTTCCTATTTCAGATCCTTTTTGTATGTTTTTGGTGGCACAAGCATAAATGCAGTTTTGTATAATTTGATTTTTGTACTTTTGCTTGGTTCCAGTCTGGAAGATTATTACGGTTCTGTTCTTGTAGGTGTATGTTATTTTATAACAGCAGTTTTTGCTGGTGTTCTGAATGCCTGCTTCTGTAAGACATCTTTGCAGGGCTGTGCCTGTATTGTAATGATGGTGATTTTCTTAAATGCTTTAATGAGTGTTTCAAAAAGAAAGCTGCCAGTTTCAAGCATTCTTGTTTTAGTTTTATGTATTGTGATGATTGCAATTACAGAGAACCAGAGCGGAGTTGTTTCCATCTTTATAAATATTGTTGCCGGTTTGTGCAGCGCACTTATTGCATTTATTGTTTCGCCATTAGTTCATCCAAACCAGAAAAAAGAAGGCGGACTTTTGGGAAAAGCTGAGAAGGTTCGTAAAGAAGAGTTTGATGAACCTAAGAATAAAAAGAAAAAGGATTCTACAACGTTAATCAGAAAGAAGAGTGACATGAATGATTCTTCAGATGATGATACAACAGTTATTGGAACATTGAAATTCTAAAAAAAAGACCACAGAAGAAAAATCTGTGGTCTTTTTTGTAAGCGACTTATATTGTTTAGTTGTAAATAGGACGAACTCTGTTTACTGTATCGCAAGCGGCAAGCTTAGCCAAAATATCTTCTGTAACTTTTCCGTCTACATCAATAATATTGTAAGCAACATCACCACGAGCCTGATTGATGAAAGAAGAAATGTTCAACTTAGCTTCACCAAGAATAGTTGTGAACTTAGAAATTGTATCAGGAATATTTTTGTGGCTGATACAAAGACGAGTTCCACCTGCTGGAATTGGGTTGTCTGTAACTGTTTTTGGGAAGTTTACAGAGTTTACAATGTTTCCTTTTTCAAGGAAGTCTTTAAGCTGAGCAGCAGCCATAATAGCACAGTTGTCTTCTGCTTCTGGAGTAGAAGCACCAAGGTGTGGCATTACGATTACATTTGGCTTGTTCAAAAGTTCTTCTGCAGCAAAGTCTGTTACTAAGCATTTTACTTTTCCGCTTTCCAAAGCAGCAAGAATATCAGCATTGTTTACAAGTCCACCGCGAGCAATGTTGATAATGCGAACACCGTCTTTCATTGTTTTGATAGAAGTTGCATTAATCATGCCTTTTGTATCATTTGTCTGTGGAACATGAATTGTAATGTAATCTGATTTTGCATAAACTGTATCAAGTGTTTCAGCAATTTTTACATTGTGATCCAAAGAAAGAGCTGCTTTTACAGAAAGGAATGGGTCGTAACCAATTACATCCATACCAAATTTAAGAGCAAGGTTAGCAACCATAGCACCAATAGCACCAAGACCGATAACACCAAGAGTTTTACCTTTTAATTCTGGTCCAACAAACTGTGATTTTCCTTTTTCTGCTAAATCAGGAATTTCATCACCTTTTCCAGCAAGACCGTTTGCCCATTTGTTGGCATCAATTAAAGGACGGCTAGAAACTAAAAGAGCAAGCATAACTAATTCTTTTACGGCATTAGCGTTAGCACCAGGAGTATTGAATACTACAACACCTTTTTCTGTAAGTTCAGGAATTGGGATATTGTTTGTACCGGCACCTGCACGAGCAACAGCCTTTATATTATCAGAAAGAGCCATTTCGTGCATATCTGCAGAACGAACTAAGATTGCATCTGGATTGTTGATTTCAGAAGCAATTTCATAATTGTCGCGGTCCAACTGATTAAGACCACAAGCAGCGATTTTATTAAGGGTTTGAATTTTATACATAATATACCTCTAGGGAATTAAGAATTAAGAATGCAGAATTAAGAATTATTTTTTTTAGCAATTCTTAATTCTTAATTCACAATTCTTAATTAATTTTCAGCAGCAAATTTCTTCATGAATTCTACCAAAGCCTTAACGCCTTCAATAGACATTGCATTGTAGATAGAAGCACGCATACCACCAACTAAGCGGTGACCTTTA
>JAEDFM010000093.1 GCA_016292805.1 Treponema sp.
TTCTACCGATTCCCAAACTTCATCAGGAACAAATTTTTTATTATCTTCATCCACTGAATTTTCCTGAACAACCTGAGCCATATCCATTGTAAACTCAGTTATGATTAATCTTTCTGTTTCAATTAACATCCTTATACCTCAAACAGCAAAATAAGAATTTCCAGTACTCAAATACCGGCCATTCCCTTAATTACTTCTAAAAGCGCCAAACTAGCTGCAGACAACGGATGTTCTTCATCCGTAACAAGGCATACACTCCTACGCTTTGGTTCCTTATCCAGTTTCACAGTAATCAAACCTTCTGTTGATTCCATCATATTTTTCGGTACAAATCCAATTCCCAATCCAGCCTTTATCATAGGTAATACCTGATCAGTAGTTGCAACACTCATTTGTGGTGTAAAATCAAGACTATTATCTGCAAAGAAATCCTCATGATACGTTCTTGTTGCAGTACCTGGAAGCAACGAAATCCACGGATATTTTACTAGTTCTATTAACGATTGTTTTCCCTTCTTTAACTCCCTAAAGTTTTCACTTGCCATCAGCAATTCATCAAACTCTTTAATAGGTATAGATTTCATTGGCTTCTTTATATCAAATGGAGTTGTTACTAGCGCAAACTGTAC
This sequence comes from Treponema sp., assembly GCA_016292805.1. GTDB lineage: Bacteria > Spirochaetota > Spirochaetia > Treponematales > Treponemataceae > Treponema_D. The sequence goes on from JAEDFM010000093.1 coordinate 630, forward strand.
CTGTGACAAACGAAGTGCTTCTAACGTGATAGGCGTAGACTGATTTGTTATCTGAATTTTTATATCAGGATATTTTTTATTAAACCCAGAAAGAACAGGTAACAGTACTTCATGTAACGCAATCTCACTTACTCCTATAACAACACTTCCACTGGCCATCGAACTTTGATTCTTCATCTCTTCTTCTGCCTGATAAATATGAAAGAAGGCAACCTTTATATGCTCAAAAAGCTGTTCCCCTTCTGGGGTTAAAACAATTCCACGTTTATTTCTTATAAAGAGCTTAAGTCCAATCTGACTTTCCAGGTTATTCATTGCTCTTGTTATATTAGGCTGACTATTTCCTATAATCTCGGCAGCTTTCGTAAAGCTTCCGTATTTAGCTACATAATAAAAGATTCTGTAATAATCATATGTTATATTCATTGTCATATCCTTTTGATATGTTTTGCATATCATATATACTTTTTACTTATATTAGCATTCTCATTATAATATGCCATGAAAAATATTCAAGTGGGGTATTCGTGTTATGAACAAGGATCTAACAATCGGTAATCCAGAAAAGGTTCTTTGGAAATTTTGTCTTCCACTATTTGGAAGTATTATTTTCCAACAATTATATAATATTGCAGACTCATGGGTTGCTGGACGCTATATCGGAGAAAACGCATTAGCTGCAGTCGGTAACAGTTATGAAATAACACTAATTTTCATTGCATTTGCCTTCGGTTGTAATATTGGTTGCTCTGTAATCACATCAAGATATTTTGGAAGTAAAGACTATACAAAAATGAAGTCTGCTGTTATTACAGCCATGCTCTCAAGTACGATTGTCTGTATTTTACTCATGTTGATTGGTATTTTCTGTGGTAGTACATTACTGGGGATGATAAACACGCCATCTGAGCTATTTGCTGGCTCAAAGCTATACCTCGATATTTATATATTGGGACTCCCATTTGTCTTTTTCTATAACATTGCAACCGGAATATTCTCTGCTTTAGGAGACTCAAAAACTCCTTTTTACTTTCTTGCAGTATCATCAGTAACAAATATCGGTATTGACATTCTTTTTGTAAAACAATTTGAAATGGGAATTGCAGGAGTGGCATGGGCAACTTTTCTTTGTCAGGGAGTCAGCTGTATTTTGGCAATAACCGTAGTCTTTTTTCGCCTGAAAAAAATAGAGACATCAGATAGACCTACTGTCTTTGATGTCTTATTATTTAAACAATTTTGTGCTATTGCTATTCCAAGCATCCTTCAACAAAGTTTTATTTCCATAGGAAATATTATTATTCAGGGTGTAATAAATGGCTTTGGAGCAGGTGTAATTGCTGGTTATTCTGCCGGTGTAAAACTCAATAATCTTGTTATTACTTCGTTTACAACACTCGGAAACGGAGTTTCAAACTATGCCTCTCAAAATATCGGTGCTGGAAAAATGTCGCGCATATCTGATGGCTTCAAAGCTGGACTTAAGCTCGTATGGGGTCTGTGTTTACCACTTTGTCTTTTGTATATGATTTTTCCTCATGCACTACTAAGATTTTTCCTTAAGAGCCCATCCAGTGAAGCTTTACACTCTGCCACAATGTACTTAAGAATCCTTGCTCCATTTTACTTTGTGGTTTCGACAAAATTAGTTGCAGATGGAATACTTCGTGGTGCCAGTATGATGAACAAGTTTATGATTGCCACCTTTACAGACTTGATTCTTCGTGTAGTTCTTGCTTTTCTTTTATCAAAAACAACTCTTGGTTACATCGGTATCTGGACTGCATGGCCAATTGGCTGGTGTACTGCAACCTTTTTATCTGTTTACTTTTATTCACACGGTCCCTGGAAAGATCCGTTTAGAGCCTAAGCTGATTCATAAAA
>JAEDFM010000048.1 GCA_016292805.1 Treponema sp.
TTTGGACCCACGACCCCGAGATTACAAATCACGTGCTCTACCAGCTGAGCTAAGGCAGCAGATGTAACAACTTGTATCGTTGCGACGATTGATAAGATATACTTTTTATAATTTTTCGTCAATACCTAAATCCTTTTTTTCTTGATTTTTTTTAAGAATTTCTTTGAAAAAAGGAAGATACTTTTTTTGTACCACTGTTTTCCACAAATAGTCTTTGCGTACTGTTGCGGCACCGGCTTTCATAATCTTTGTAATCATGCCTGGTTTAAGTAATTTAATCATAATTACTTCAGACATTTTTGCTATGAGTACTTCTTTGTTATTGTGGTCATAAAGGAAACCTGTTTCTTCATCAATAATTTTGTTTAATCCACCGGTTTTATGTGCAATAGGAATTGTACCAAACACCTGTGCAATAAAATCTTCAAGTCCACAAGGTTCAAAGAATGATGGAAGAACTATAAAATCACAAATAGCAGAAGAAAGTCTGGCTATTATTTTATTATAACCATTCATAAAAGTTATTTTACCAGAATACATTTTTGTTAATTCAATAATGTCATCTTCCAGCTGAGACTCCCCCTGCCCAGCTATCACAAATCTTACATTAGGGAAATTCTGTAAAATCCCAGGAATAGCTTCTACAAGTACTTTAATTCCTTTCTGATTTGTAATTCTTCCGTGATACGAAAAATAAATTTCTTTGGAATAATCAGAAGAACATTCAAGAGTTCCGTATTTTTTTACACCAGAAGAATCAAAATTATCTGTATTTACAATGTTCTGGATAAAATATTTACGGCACTTGAATTTCCCATCCAGCTCATTTTTTTCCGGATTAAAATCAAATGGCAGTAAGGAAGCGCCTGTATCTTTTGGATCATATCGTTCAAAATCAAAACCATTCGTAATTCCAGTAATGTGAATCTTTTTTTCTGCAAAAATAGGACTTAATCCATCTGTAATATCAACATTGAATGGATTTGTAATTTCTTTAGCATAAACTTCAGAAACTGTTGTAAGTTCTGCCCCAGCATTTGCAGCAATTAGAAAAGGTTCACATCGTCCTTTATTTAATGAGGCTTCAAGAAGCTGTGTTTCTAAACCTGTGTACCAGGCAGCTTCTCCTATGCTGGAAAATTCATGATGATAGGCAGGTCCACAGTTGTGGATTGTTACAATTGACTGAGTTTTTTTATAACACTTTTCCTGTACTAAAAATGCAGGTAAAACTGCTGTAGAAGCATCCTGACAATGAACTATATCTGGAATTTCAGATTTTGAGATTTTCCTGCCGTATTCACAAACAGCTTTCTGGAAAAGAATATCTATAAAAAGTCCATCTTTATGACCATTACCCTTTTTAAATTCAGGATTCAGTGATTGTTCGTGTTCTGTGTAAGTGTAAATTGCTTCCTTTTCTGCAAATACAGGATGGTTAACAAAAACTACATCAAAATTTCCATCTTTACAGATTCCTTTTGTGTAAGTAACAGCTTCTTTTTTTCCACAGATATTAACTTCTGCATTAAATAAATAAGAATAGTCTGTAATCAAATCCCAGGTATTGCATTTGAATACAGGAATAAAAAGAGTCACTTTATGATTTAAATCTGCAAATTCTTTACACAAAGAAAAGGTAACATTTTTTACTCCGCCGGCTTCTGCAATACCAGCACATTCCATGCTTACATTCCAAATTTTCATATTTATTCCTGCGATACAGTTTCATCTACAGTTGTAGATTCTGCATCATAATTATTTATATTAGTTGAGTTACTTGTACTGTAAGAACGAGAATTTCTTAAATCAGAATTTAAAATCTGATTTCTTACTTTTTTGTATAAATCATAATCAGGGACTTTTGAACTGGTTATAGCAAATAAAGAAAGCTGAACTTCAGGACATTCCTGATAAATTCTTAAAGCTTTTGTCAGATCATCTCTTCTGATTGATTCAACTGAAAATCCTGGATTTTCTTCCAGTTTTTTTAATAAATAATCAGTCGTAAGCTGTGCAATAACATCACCAGATACACTTAAATAATTATTAAGGTCTTCCTGAGTTTTAACTTTATTTTTCTTTATGAGTTCAACTAAATCTTCTTCAGAAACAGAAATATTCATGGAATAGTTGAATTCATACCCAAAATTATTTACTGAACCTAAAACACCAGTATAAGCTTCCCCTGAAGCAAGAGTACCTGAAACAGTTTTATTTACATTTAATGGTTCAAGAGTATAACAGTTAAGAATTGCATTTGCAGGTAAAAGAAATTCTTTATTCCAGGAAAACTTTCCGTTTACTACAGGAATTTCTGAAACTCCCCCTGTTTTAGAAGTAACAATTCCTACCTGCATAGGTTTTACTCTTATAGATGTCCACCCTACAAAAAATATAAAAAGGCCAAAAATGACAAGGATTGTAAGGCAGATTAAAAATTTCTTCATAAAATAACTCTATTATTTAATTTTATATTATTATAATATATCAATTAATAAAAATACTTCAACAATCATGAAAAACAAAATTATTTCAGAAGAATTTCCAAAAAAGATAACTACTCCTTTTTTATATAGAATTACTCAAACTGTAATTCTTTCACTTTTTATTTTTTGTGTTTTTCTTATTATTTTGTATGTAGTTGGAAACTACCAGAATTTTCAGGATTTAAGTCAGAAATCTATTTTAAGTGTACTTTTTTATACATCAATACTTAATGGATTTTTAACCCTTCCTGTAATTGTTGAAAATATTATTATGTTAATTACTTTAAAAAATAAAACCGGAAGAATAATTTCTCTTGTGTTTATGATATTTACAGATGTCTTTAGTGTTTTCTGTATTATACTTTCAGGAGCTGTTGAAGTTCTTTCGTCAGGATTGTAAGTGAGTTGTATATTTTCTTGTAAAAAAATTCCGTTACCTCAAAAATTAATTAAATTTGGTAAAGTTTTTACTGATGCCGGATTTGAAGCCTATCTTGTAGGTGGCGCTGTCCGTGATTATTTTATGAAAAAGGATGCCCATGACTGGGATGTTGCTACAAACGCTACACCAGAACAAGTAATGAAGCTTTTCAAATTTGTAGTACCAACAGGAATTGCTCATGGCACAGTTACAGTACACTTTGAAAAAACAGAAATAGAAGTAACTACCTTCCGTACAGAAAGCCATTATTCTGATGGTCGTCATCCAGATAAAGTAGTTTACGCTGCTACTATCCAGGAAGATTTAAGCCGCAGGGATTTTACAATGAACGCAATTGCTGTAAATCTGGCAAATGGAAAAATTGTGGATCTTTTCGAAGGTCAGAAAGATATAAAGAAAAAGCTGATTAAAACAGTTGGAAATCCTCATAAACGGTTTATGGAAGATGGTCTAAGACCTATAAGAGCCCTTAGATTTGCTTCTAAACTAAATTTTAGTATTGAAAAGTATACATATTTAGAAATCTTCAAGGATGATATTAAAAATAAAATTAAAAGCATTTCAATTGAAAGATTTAGAGATGAATTTGAAAAAGTACTCTGCTCCCCTAAACCATCTGTAGGCTTAAAACTTATGGAGGAAACTGGAGTACTGTCCATGTTCATTCCTGAGTTTGATTGCTGTAGAAATTGTGTTCAAAGTGATTACAGAGCCTTTCATAAATTTGATGTTCTGGATCATCTTTTTTATTCCTGCGATGGAGCTCCTAAAGAAAAATTAAATATCAGACTTGCAGCTTTATTCCACGATATTGGTAAACCAGCTGCAAAAAAAATGGTTATTGAAGAAGTTCTTGATGGAGAAAAAAGAGATGGTTCAACTAAGCAGGTAGAAACAGTTACTTTTCACTGTCACGAATCGTATAGCGAAAAAATTACCAGAGAAATATTAATTCGCCTTAAGTTTTCTAACGAGATGATAAATAATGTTTGTCATCTTGTAAAAGAACACATGTTTCATTATGAAAGTTCCTGGACAGATGCTGCTGTACGCAGATTTATAGTTAGAGTTGGTAAAGATTGTATTGACGATTTATATGATGTTCGACTTTCTGATATGTATGGAATGTGGAATGAACCTGTAGATATCCGCTATTCCGAAAGTGTAAAACTTTTAATTGAATTAAAAGATAGAATTGCAGCTCAGCTGGAAAAACAGAATGCTTTAAGTCTTAAAGACTTAGCTGTAAACGGTAAAGATTTAATGGCAGAAGGAATTCCCGCCGGAAAACAATTAGGTTTAATATTGAACCATCTTTTAGATTGTGTCCTTGAAGATCCTGCCCTGAATAATAGGAAAGATTTATTAAACATAGCAAAAAGACAAGGATGCAGAATTTAAAATTAATTCAGCATCCTGCATCCTTAATTCTACATTAAATAACCATGTTCATTCTTTCGCGAACTTCATTCAGTGTTTGAATGCCAATTTCCCGGGCTTTTTCGGCGCCATTCAAAAGTACCTTGCGGATATATTCAGGATCAGCTTCAAGTCTAGCTCTTTCAGCCCGTAATGGACGAAGTTTTTCATTCATAGCTTCAGTCAAAGTATTCTTTAACATTCCACCGCCGCCATCCCCAATTCTTGCAGCAATTGCTTCTGGTGCTTCGCCAGTACAAAGTGAAATCAAGCTTAAAAGATTTGCAACTTCAGGACGATTAACTGGATCATAAGTAATATTACGATCCTGGTCTGTTTTTGCCTTTTTAATAAGCTTTGCAGTTTCATCTTCGGTTGCAGAAAGCATAATTGCATTTCCACGAGACTTAGACATTTTTTGGCTTCCGTCAAGACCAAGAATCATAGGTGTCTTAGAAAGTAATACTTCTGGTAATGGGAAAACAGGTTCTTTTCCAGTGTCTGTACAGAACTTTTTATTAAAGCGGCTAGCAATAGTACGAGCCATTTCAATATGTGGCAGCTGATCTTTACCAGCTGGAACAATATTTCCTTTACAAAAAAGAATATCTACAGCCTGATGAACAGGATATGTATACATACCTGCGTTTACATTTGTAAGTCCAGCAGATTGAATTTCTTCTTTTACTGTTGGATTACGGCTTAATTCTGCATTGGAAACCAAAGTTAAGAAAGGAATCATCAACTGATTAGCTTCAGGAACATAAGAATGTGGATAGATGATTACATCGTGTTTTTCAGGGTTAATACCTGCAGCAAGGTAATCAATTACTAACTGCTTTGTATTCTGGCTGATTTTATCAAAAGCATCATGATCTGTTAAAACCTGATAATCAGCAATAAGAATCATAGTTGGTACGCCTAATTCTGCAAGACGAACACGGTTCTGTAATGAACCAAAATAATGTCCAATATGAAGACGACCTGTAGGACGGTCACCTGTTAATACTCTGTATTTTTTGGGATTTTTAACTAAATCTTCTTCAAGTTTCTTACTGCGTTCAACAGCTGCAGCATAACTTTTGTTAATATCCATTTCCATTTCTGCCATAATTTTTTTTCCTTATAACTTTTGATTTTATCAATATATATGATTTTTACCATTTAGTCACTTATAAATATTTCCTAAACATTTAGGAGAATAATACAAAAATTTGAAAAATAGTTTTGTTATATAAAATATCCAAAAAGATGATATAATGTTTATTTATGAATGCAATTGAAGTCCTTCAGGATTGGCTGGATGATTATTTAAATTTTGAACGAACTCCTCAAAAAAATATTTTCTGGCTTGATACAATTGATTATCTCTGTAAACGTTTTGATTATCCTCAGGATTGTGCTCCTTGCATTCATGTTGCTGGTTCTAAAGGTAAAGGTTCTGTATCAAGAATGCTTTCTTGTATTCTGGATGAAGCCGGTTATAAAGTTGGTCTTTACACCTCCCCTCACATTACTGATTTCCGTGAACGAATTTGTACACCAGATGGATTTTTTCCAGAAGAAATTTATGAAGCAGCAGTTAAAGAATTAATGCCAAATATTGATTCTATAATTCCTTCAAGCCTGCCAGCAGAACGACCAGTAACCTGGTTCGAGCTTGTTACTTTATATGCTTTCCTTGTATTCAGAAAAGCCCATACTCAGTGGAATGTTTTTGAAGTTGGTCTTGGTGGAAGACTGGATTCAACAAATATAGTTCGTCCTAAGCTTTGCTGTATTACCCCAATTGAACTGGAACACACAGAATTCTTAGGAGACACAGTTGAAAAAATTGCTGCAGAAAAAGCAGGTATTATTAAAAACTGTACACCAGTAATTATTTCAAAACAGAACTACGAAAGCGTAAAGATAGTATTGCGTGAAAAAGCCATTACAAGATACGCACCATATTATTTTGTTGATGAGCTTACAAAAAACTTATCTTATAAGTTTGATGAGAAAAATCACACAATGCATATTCATTTTGAAAGTGAAATTTTCAATCGGCCAATAGAAACAGATATGCGGCTTTTGGGTAGTTTACAGCTGGAAAATGCATGTCAGGCTGCAATTGCAATCCGTAAAGTTTTACCAAACCTTAGCGAAGATATTATTGAACGGGGCCTTGCAAAAGCCTTTTTACCTGGTCGTTTTGAAGTTATTGATAAAGTACCTGGTTACGAAGGTATGAATGATTTGATTCTTGATGGTGCTCATACATTAAATTCCATCAAGCTTACACTTGATACCCTTAATAAAATGTATGACGAAAAAAAAGTAAATCTTCTTTTTGCCTGTGCCGCAGATAAAGACATTAAAGATATTTCAAAGCTTTTCAAAAACAGATTTGAACATGTTTATGTAACTAAACCAGGTTCTGTAAAAAAATCAGATATTAATGCAGAAATAAAAGCATTTGAAGATGCAGATGTTAAATTTACAGCAGATCCAGATTATAAACTCCAGATACAAAAAGCTTTGGAAGATTCCCAGAAAAACAACTGTATACTTCTAGTAACAGGAAGTTTTTACCTTGTATCTGAAGTCTGTAAGTTTATTAAAAGATAATTTACTGAATAATTCTTTTAATTCGTTTAGTCAAAGAAGTTAATACTTCATAAGAAATTGTATTTCCAAGTTTTGCCAGGTCATCAGCTGTAGTTAAAGCTCCACTTTCCTTAGGTCCAAAAACAATAACCTTATCAAAAACTTTCACATCTTTGTTGTCTTTTCCAATATCAACCATACACTGATCCATACAGATTCTTCCCCGTACAGGATATTTTTTACCGTTGATTGTTACTTCCAGACCAGGTGAAAATCGTCTTAATAATCCATCTGCATAACCAATTGGTAAAATTGCAATATCTGTATCTTCCGGGCATTCATAAGTTCTGCCATAAGATATAGTCTTACCTTTAGGAAAATGACGGATAGCTACAACCTGGGTTTCCAGTGCTAAAACCGGTTTGATATTAAAATCTTTATGAGCTGAAGTTAAATATTCTTTTGTAATTTCATCTGGATAATAACCATAAGTAATAATTCCAGGACGAACCATATCAAAATGCATATCACAATTATTTAATAAGGCGGCACTGGCACCACAGGAACATATTCCAGGATTAATTCCAGCTGCTTTTACACTTTCCACAGCTTTACAAAAATCCTCATACTGAATTTTTGTAAATTCCTGATTTTTTTCTTCCAGACTGTCACTTACACAAAAATGAGTTATCATTCCGCTTAATTCAAGATGATTTGAGGAATTTATAAGCTTTGCCTGTTCTGCAGCTTCATTTGAATAACAGCCAATACGGCCCATTCCAGTATCAACAGCCAGATGAACACTGAATTTTTTATCATCACCTTTAAAATAATTATCTGCAGCCTGTGAAAGCAATTCTATGTAATCTTTTCCAAATACAAGAGGAGTAATTTCATATTCAAACAAATCATGAAATTCTTTAGGAATAGAAAGACTTAAAAGGATGATGTGATTTTTTATTCCAGCATCACGCAGTTCAATTGCTTCATCTACTGTGGCAACTGCGAAATAATCTATGTTACCAACTTCGTTTGCAAGTTGTGCTGTTAAAATTGCATTATGACCATATCCATCAGCCTTTACAGCAACACAAATTTTTGTTTCCGGTTCAACATATTTTCTAATCTGTTCAAGATTGTATTTTAAATTATCTTTGTAAAGAATAGCTTTTGTACAGCGACTCATTTATATCCACCCTTTCTTTGATTTTATGATTTAAATTAAAAAATTCAATATCTATATTGTAAAAAACCATAGTAATCAATAAAATATATTAAAGGGAAAAAGTATTATGAGAGTTAATTATTTAAAAAAATTAATGTTAATTGGTTTTGCTGGTTTATTTATTTCCTGTGGATCAACTCCTAAAAACGAATTTGCAAAAGAACCTCAGGCTCCTAAAGTAATTAAGGTAAAATTACTGCCAGAAGAAAATGCTTTTCTTGAAAAATTGAACAACATCGTAATTACTGTAGAAAAAGCTCCTAAAGAAACTAGTATTAATAAGGCTTTTGTTTCTCCATTTGCGGTAAAAGTTATGAATGGTGAAAATGTGGAAGCTGATTATAAGCTAAAGGTTACTTATTGTAATGACGGTGAAACAAAAACAGAAATTGTTTCTACTGATGAAAAAGGTATTTGTAATTTTGAACCAGAAGTTCCTGCTTGCGGGGCAAATACTTATTTAAGTTTTGAACCATATTTTGACAGCAATAATTCAATTATCACTACTGCCTGTCAGAATAAAAAAGTAAATATTCCTTACAAGGTTAAGGGCAAAATATTTGATAAGGGTGCAATTCTTTTTGTTTGGGATTATAACGAAAAAGACCGCGCCGTAAATAATTCTTACGATATTCTTTCAGAAATGAGAGGTCGTGGAATCTGGATGTGTGGAAATGCACCTGTATGTGAAACTACATACTTCGACAAACCTCTTTCTGTTGTTTACAAAAAGAATAAAGATATTGTTGGCGGAATGTATGGGTTCCTTATTACAGGTCAAATTAAGTTTATTAAACCTGTAGAACTAGTTGAAAATGAATATCTTTGTTCATTGATTGCAGAAATCAATGTTATTGATATGAGCAACGGGGAAGTTGCTTTTACAGATACATTTACAAATGATGCATTAGGTTCAAATTGGACTAAATGTGTTACTAAATGTAAGAAAGAATTAGCTGCCAAAATTATTGATTCAATAATTTACAATAGCAAACTATAAGATATAAGGATTATTTTATGATTTACACAGACACAAGAGACAGTAGCGTAAAAGTAGATTTTAAAACTGCCGTAATGGGTGGTATGAACTCTGCTACAGGTGGACTTTACATTCCAACTTCATTCCCTAAATTAGACAGAGAGTTTCTTGAAAAAGATCCAGCTCCATCTTTCAGAGATATTGCTTTTAAAATGGCAAAACCATATTGTGAAGGCGAAATTTCTGATGATGATCTTAATGCTATTATTCAGGATGCTTATCCATTTAATCCAAAAGTTGTACCCTTAGATAACAATTCTTATGTTCTTGAATTATTCCACGGTCCAACCTGTGCATTTAAGGATTTTGGTGCACGTTTTATGGCTCGTGTAATGTCATATTTTAATCGTTCAGAAGCTACCCCACTCCACATTCTTGTAGCTACTTCTGGAGATACAGGTTCAGCAGTAGGTTCAGCCTTCCACAATGTACCTGGTCTTGATGTAACAATTCTTTATCCAGAAGGAAAAGTTTCAGAGCTTCAGGAAAAACAGCTTTCAACATTTACCGGTAATGTTCGTGCACTTAAAGTTAAAGGAACATTTGATGATTGTCAGAAACTTGTAAAAACAGCATTTGTTGATAATGATCTTCGCGGTAAGCTGAGACTTTCTTCTGCAAACTCAATCAATATTGCTCGTCTTTTACCACAGAGCTTCTACTACATGTTCTCAGCTTTAAGTGTAAAAAACCGGGTTGCTATTGATGTAAAAAATAAGAATCAGGCAATTATTATGGTTGTTCCATCTGGAAACTTTGGTAACCTTACATCTGGTCTTATTGCCCGCGAAATGGGAGCCCCAATTGACGGTTTTGTTGCAGCAACAAATACAAACCGCACAATTCCTGACTGGATTGCAACTGGCGATTATAACGCTCGTCCTTCAGTAGAAACTTATGCAAACGCAATGGACGTAGGTGCACCATCAAATTACGAAAGAATTAAAGCAATGTATTCTCTTGATCAGGTTCGTGAACTCTTTGGTTCATATTGGCTTGATAATGACGGAATTAAATCAGCCGTACAGGAATGTTATAGAAATACTGGTTACATAATTGATCCACATGGAGCTATTGGTTATAAAGCCTGGGATGATATTAAGTCTGGTGCAATGGAAGCTCTTAAAAACGGTACAAAAAATGATTACACAAAACCTGGTCTTACACCTAACCTTCCAGTTTGGGCAGATAAAATAATCAATAAAGAAGCTTCTGGTGTAATTCTTGAAACAGCTTCTCCTGCAAAATTCGGTTCAACAGTAACAGATGCAATTGGACGTCAGCCACCAATGCCAGACCGTCTTGAAGCAGTTCTCCGCCTTGAAGATCGTGCAATTCCAATGAATAATAATTACGAAGAATTCAAAGCATGGTTACTTGCTAACTTACAGTAGAATTAAAACTCCAGGTTAAACAAAAAAGGGAACCTCTACAAGTGAAGTTCCCTTTCTTTATTTAACAGGAGCTTGTGCAACTCCTGTAAGTTTTATTTATAGTTTATTTAACTGCTTCAAAAATAATATCAGCAACAAAGATTATTGCAAGTACCCAAGTAGCAACTGTAATATCTTTTGCTTTTTTACCAGCACATTTAGCAATTACATAAGCAATCATACCAAAAGCAATTCCTTTAGAAATTGAGTATGAGAATGGCATAACCATAATTGTAATGAATGCTGGAATACCTTCTGTAGGATCTTTGAAATCAATATCAACAACCTGCTGCAACATAAGGAATCCAACAAAAATAAGAGCTGGAGCTGTTGCTGCACTTGGAATAAGTGCAAAGAGAGGTGTCATAAAGAGAGCCAAAAGGAAAAGAACACCAGTTGTTAAAGATGTAAGACCTGTGCGTCCGCCAGCTGCAACACCAGATGATGATTCAACAAATGAAGTTACAGTTGAAGTACCAAGACAAGCACCTACTACAGTACCAATAGAGTCAGCCATAAGAGCCTGTTTTGCATTTTGAATATTTCCTTCTTCATCAACAAGGTTAGCCTGCTGAGTTACACCCATAAGTGTACCAATTGTATCAAACAAATCTGTAAATAAGAATGTAAACATGATAACGATGAACTTAATTGAAAGTACACCAGCCCATTCAAATTTGCAGAATAATGGAGCTGCAGGAAGGCTAAATGGTTTCCATCCTTCAGGAATTGCTGTTACACCAAATGGAATACCAATAATTGTTGTTGCAATAATTGCAATAAGAATTGAGCCTGGAACTTTAAGAACATAAAGAACAATTGTAAGGATAAGACCAATCATTGCAACAATTGCAGTTTTTGCAGACATATTAAAGTTAACAAAACCAATAATAGTTCCTGTTTCAGAAGAAACTATACCAGCATTTGCAAGACCAATAAGAGTAATGAAAAGACCAATACCAACAGCTACAGCTTTTTTCATTCCAGCAGGAATTGCAGTAATAATTTTTTCACGAATTCCAAATAAAGAAAGAATGATGAAGATAAGACCTTCAATCAAAACAGCTGTAAGAGCTAACTGCCATGAACAACCCATTCCAAAACATACAGTGTATGTAAAGAAAGCGTTAAGTCCCATACCAGGAGCTAAAGCTACAGGAAGATTAGCCCAGAAAGCCATTACTAAAGTTGCTACAGCAGAAGCAATAGCAGTTGCAGTAAATACTGAACCAAAATCCATTCCATTACCAATAGAACCAAGCATTCCAGGGTTTACAGCCAGAATGTAAGCCATTGCAAGGAAAGTAGTAATACCACCAATAATTTCCTTAGAAACTGTAGTACCTCTTTCCTTAAGTTTAAATAATTTTTCCATAATTTTTTGATTTCCTCCTTATTTTCAAGAACAAAAAAATTACAATAGAAATTATACACCCCTTTCTGTTTTTTTTAAAATTATATCGCAAGGGAAAGCCTTCCCTCGTTCGAACTTCGTAACTCAAAGTAAAAAAGTTCTAAATTCTAATATTTTAATAAAATCAAATTATTAGCATCATAAATAATTAGAGTTGTATGAATACAATTATGAGGCAGGTCTTGAAAAAGATATTTTGGGATATAAAAAAAGTTGATTGCAGTGAATACGACCGTGTTTAGGTTTTAGAACCAAGATAATATTATAAAATAAGGAATTCGACAAACAAAGATTTTTGAATGTCGTTTAATGTCGTATCGCTTTTGTCAAATCAAATCCCAAATCCTAATGCGCTAAATCCTTATAACATAAGCATTTAGACATAAAAAAAAGCCCATCTTATCGATGAGCTTTTTAAGAGCGGATGAAGGAAGTCGAAGCATAGAATGACTCCAACACCATGCAACTCTATACAATTCCTTACAACTACAGACAACAATATATATATAGAAAAAGCAAGTTTTCTTTTTGATTTTTTCTTGAAATTACTGTCACTTTTACTGTCACGTTATAACTCATACGAAATGAATGAAATAGATTTCCTCCGTCTCCTTCCTTTCCTTGAGAATTCCTCCACGGGGGAAATGGAAATGTATGTGCTGTAGGGCTGCGCCCCTTGGCCATCAGCCAATTCTCTGAGATTTCGCAGAAGCAAGTTCTGCGAAGTTTTATATATTTATTTTGTTATCGCAAATAATCAAAAAAAGTGATATATTATTTATATAGATACTTTTGAAAGGAGGTACCCTATGAGTGATAAACAGATAGAATATTCAGTTTTCTGTATTGAAAATGTTGCAAAAAAACTTGGTAAATCTGGTTCAGAATTATTTCAGATTCTCAATTCTTCAGGCCTCCTTCATTCATATATTATTCCTTCTTATGAAGCACTTCATACACAAAGTAAGCAGTACATAGTAGACGAAATTATCTCTGTCCTTAAAGAAAGGAATCTTTTTGCATGAAGCTCTATTACGGTTCAACAGTTATTGTAGATAAACCACTTGTTTGTTACGGTCGTGATAACCTTGATTTTGTCAAAGGCTTTTACACAACAAGTATGCAGAGCCAAGCAGAAAAATGGGTTCAGCGTTTTATTTTCCTTGGTAAAAAAGGTATCATTAATATCTACAATTTTGATGATACTGATAATCTGAAAAAATACCGCTATAAGAAATTTCTTGAATACAATGAAGAATGGCTTGATTTCGTTCTTGCCTGCCGTGGCGGTTCAAAGGAATATCAGAATTACGACATCATCGAAGGCGGAATTGCAAACGATAAAGTCTTCAACACTGTGGAACTTTTTTTTACAGGTCTCATTGATAAATCAACAGCATTGCAGCGCCTTAAGTTTGAAAAGCCAAATAATCAGATTTGCTTTATTAATCAGAAAGTTGTTGATAATCTTCTACAGTTTGAATCTAGCTACGAAGCAAAAGGAGACAATGCATGACAGCAGACGCTACTCTTTTGCAGATGAAATACGCACGAATAATTTCCCTTCTGGCAAAAAAAGCAAACATTGATGAAGAAAAAGCTATGGAGCTTTTCTATAAATCATACACATACATGCTTATGAGTAAAGGCATTAGCGACTTTCATTGTTTAAGTGATGCCTATCTTGTAGAAGAAATAATGATGGAACAAAATCAATAATTTTTTAATGTCAATGTCAAAATAGATTTCCTAGTTACTGTGCTCAAGTCGTGTCGTAAAAAAAACTTCAATTTTTCTATTTAGTAACTATTGTATTATCCCTGTTCCTTTTACCAATCACTCAAGGCAAAGAATAGCCTTTGGACGTTTATCTTACAGTTTCCTCGCTGTATGGTAATGGAATAAAGGTACTATAATAAGCCGAAAATCTGGATTAAAATATCATCAGTTAATGCAACATCAGTAATTATTTTTAAGACTGCAAAAATATCATTTACAGTTTTAAATGATATTTTTTTTCTTTTAATAAAAAGAATCTAAATTCCTTTATATCATTTGATTGTGTCAAATTTAGTTCGCAATTTCGTTCCTGAAAAAAGCCACAAATCC
>JAEDFM010000049.1 GCA_016292805.1 Treponema sp.
GAACTTGCAAAAGCTGAAGTTAAAAAGAATAAACCTGCCGCTGATTTTAGTATGTTGGTTGGCGGGGGTGCTCTTATTAATATTTATGACGGCAGCCTTTTGAAATATAACAATCAAACTTTATGGAAAAAAGAAACTGATTCTTCTGTTCTGCCAGAAGTAAATGTTCGTATGGCGTATCTTCCTGTTAAGTTTGATGGCTGGAAAACCGGAGTAGAACTTGCTGCTCAAACTTCAATCCTGTATTTTGAAAACGAATATATTCAGTCATATTTACCATTTACAGTAGTTGAATTGAACTGCGAAATACAGAGAAAACTTGGAACAGATAAATTCCTTTTGGCTTTGAAACTTGGTGGTTCTGCAAGTATAATTAATGAAATAGCAAAATATAAACAGGATACAGAAGAGGAAAGACAAGCGTCAGAAGCAGCTTTTGTAAACTGGGGTGCTCAGGCAGGACTTTCTTTTGTATTCATTCCTGTAAAGAATTTTGAAATTGAACTCGGTTGTGATTTTAATCATGTTTTTATTCCAGAAATGCCAACCGGAAATATAAATACATATTTAGTAATGGGGGTTAGATTATGATAAATGTTTTCCGTAAAATAAAACTTCCATTATTAATATTGTTTCTTCTATTAAATATAAATACTTTATCTTGTAAGGTTGTTTTCTGGGGCCAGGATTTAGGTAAACTGAATAAAGATTTTGTAACCACCTGCTATTTCTATAGAGATTCAACTGCAGATTCTCCATCAATAAAAATTGACTACATGATTGGTGAAACTTATTCTATTCCTGAATTTACAAATGCAGATTATATACTTTTAGAAAAACCTGGATTTATAGTTTCTGGCTGGGGATTAAAAGATGCTTCCCAATTAAATGAAAATTTCCAGGTTGATGCCAGTGGTAATATTCAATCTTTTAAGGTTACATATAAATCTTATGAGTTTGTTCCTACAGGCTGGAGTTCTTACAAAGATACTGAATATAAAATTGAACACTATAAGCAGAATCTTGACGGTAAAACTTACACTCTTGCTGATACAGATAATTGCCGCGGAGAAACAGGTCAGAATGCTGTTGTTTATGAACATTCTTATACCGGCTTTACAATTAAGCCTTATACTACAGAACCAATTGCAGAAAATGGCTCAACTGTCATAAGAGTTTATTACGACAGAAATATTTATAAAATCTTATATAAGTATCAGACAGATGTTCCTATGGAAAAAGAATATCAATGTATGTATGAAGAAGAATTCCCAATATTTACGGAGGTTTCTCCTCTTGAAGACTTTAAATTTGATTTCTGGGGAGTTTATAACACCCATACTAATTCATATGATGATTTTATCTTTCCATCTGTTGTAACTGAAGATGTTACACTTACGGCACAGTATATTGCTATTTTTACACTTAAGTTTAATCTTAATGGTGGTACAACTACTACAGTATTTGATGATACAGAAACTGATGGCTCTGGAAATACTGTTGGTATATTTAAAGGAACCAACAAAGATGCTCTTAAACCAATTGCAACTCCTGTTAAGACAAATATGACCTTCCAGTATTGGACTAAAGATGGTGAAAGAACAGCTTTTCCTGCAACCTTTACAGAAGATGCTGAATATACTGCCCACTATGAATTGAATACTCAGACTGTTGGTGGCTTTACAGTAACATTCCCAGCTGCTGGTACTGGTGTTACAGAAGATGATTCTTCATATTTAATATGGGACTCTCAAGGTACAAACTATACATTCTCGGTTGACAAAGAATATGATACATATATCTGGAGTATAAACGGTATTGTCCTTTCTTCTGGAAATGAAAGTTCTTATGAAGTACCTGATTTTGCAGCTTTAGGTCCTGGTTCATATGAAATTATGGCAGTTTGTTATGACAGTGCTGGAAAAGCTTATGTTTATATACAAAACTTCAAAATAACAAAGGACACTGATTTAGGAGGAGGTATATAATGAAAATATTCAGAAATATTTTTAAAACAGTTTTATTGCTCCTCCTTACAATGTTTGCCTTTAGTTGTAATCAGAATCTGCTTCTTCAGGAAAATGATGATTTTGTCCCTGAAGGTTATGTAAAAATAAGTTTTAAAGAAGAAACTTTTGAAAGAAGTGCAGTTTATACAGCAGATGCTGTAACAAAGGATGATATTGATAAAATAGTATTAACGGGAATATTTAAAGCTACTGCTGAAAATATGGTAATTATTCCTTCTGAAAAATTGGTTTTAAGCGAAAATTTTACTTCCTACGATGATTTTTCAGAATATACTACTGTTATTCCTGAAGGTCCATGGGAATTTACTTTAAATGTTACATCAAAACATACTGGTGAACTAGCCTGGACAGGAACAGAAGCTGCAACAATTTCTAAAACTAATAATACTGTAAAAATAGATTTAGAGTATAAAACTTCAGAAAAAGGTCTTTTAAATGCAAAAATAACTTTCCCTCATAATGTTTCTGATTCTGTAAAATATAAAATTGTCCCAGTAGATAGTTCTTCTTCTGCTGATTTAATTCCAGCTATTGCAGAAAAAAGTGCAGATACAATTACTTTAGATGACTCTGGGGATTTTGTTTCTATTTCAGAAAAATTAAAACATGGGCATTATATTGTTGTTTTAAGCTTTTATAAAGGAGAAACTTTATTAAATCACTATAATCTGGTGGTGGAAATAAAAGCCGGCGCTGTTACAACTGTAAATCATAATATTACAGATTTGAACCAGCAGTTCTCAATAGAATTTTATACAAATAATAGTGATGCAGAATTTGTTTCTGATTTTACGCAAACCCGTACTTATAATGAATATGAAAATATTACTCTCCCAAATGTTTCCTGCTTTAGCACAATTCCTTCTGGAAAGGTTTTTGCTGGCTGGGCAGCTTCAGAGACTGCAGAAACTGGAATTACCGGCTGGTCTGCTGGTGAAAAAACAGAAAATCTTAAGTTGTACGCTGTATGGAAAGAACCTCCATCAAAGAAACTTTCTTCTATTGAGTTGTTTGAATATGGTCAGGTAACATCTGAAGATCCAAATGCTCCAACAGGAGATGACCGTAATAAAATTGGAACTTATAACTATATTCAATTTGATTCTTTAACAACATCTTATAGTACATATGTTTATACAACGAATCCTTATGTACTTCAGCTTAAGGAAGATGAACAGAACCAGGAAATAAAGGTAAAACAGGGCGATGTGGAATTAACAGTCTTAAAGGATGACGGAGCAGAGCTTAGAACTCTTTCTTATGAAATTGACCCTACACAAAATGTTGATATTTTAATTAATGGAGAAAATGCATATTCACTTACATTTAAGGCATCTGAAATTTATTATGTGCGCGGTTCTAATCAGGCAGTTCTTGAGCCTGCTCCTGATTATTTTAACTTAAGTGGAAGTAAGGAATATCCATTTAACGATGTTCAGACTGCTGTAAATATAATTCAGAATACTTCGCATAAAGGAACAATTTGTATTGATGGTTGTGTTGAAGTTGAAGCTTCTGGTAAAGAAAATGTAGTCGATTTTAATGATGCTTCTGGTGAAATTATAATTAAAGGTTACAGTTCAAATACATCAAATGGTGGAACAATTAAAGCTAAGGCTGACAGTGGACAGCGTGTTCTTGGTGTATGGAACGGTAAGGTTACTTTAGGAAATAAACTTACAATTACTGGAGGTAATTTTACAGGAGATTGTGGTGGTGCAATCTTTAATGATGCAGAACTTACTCTTGCTGGCTGTATTATAACAGGTAACTCTGTAACTGGAACTAACTCAATGGGTGGAGCACTTTATTGTAATAAAGAATCCAAAACTACCATAAAGACCGGAACAAAAATTACTTCAAATACAGCAAAACATGGTGGTGGTGTAGCAGTGGCTGGCGGTACGCTTATTGTGGAAGGTGGTGAAATCTCTTCTAATACTGTTTTATCTGGTGGTTATGGTACAGGTATTTTTGTTAAGACTTACGTTGAATATAATTCTGGAACCCCCGTTTCAGGAACCGAAAAAAATTCTGTATTCCAGGTTTCTGGTAGTCCTGTTATTTCTGACTATATTTATCTTGATGATGATAACACAGATACTCTTACTACAACTCTTGAAAAAATCACAATAGCCGGAAGTTTATCTGAGAACTTAAAAGTGCAGCTTAATGATTATACTGCCGGAAATCTTGTTGCTCAGCTTAATTCTGGGATTGAGCCTTCAAATTACGAAAAACTAGAAATTTATAATGCAAACGGCACTAAGAGTACAGACGTAAAGGTTGGAGCGGAGGGTAAACTTGAAGATTTAAATGCAAAGACTGGTGATATTAGTATTGATAACTTGAATA
This sequence comes from Treponema sp., assembly GCA_016292805.1. GTDB lineage: Bacteria > Spirochaetota > Spirochaetia > Treponematales > Treponemataceae > Treponema_D. Next base: position 4,386 of record JAEDFM010000049.1, read on the forward strand.
AGACAACTGTTTCTCCTGGTAATTTTACAAGAACTTATATTAGTAAGTCTGATAACGAAAATAGCTATCTGGAATTTAATGTAACAGATGATGCTTATGCTGCTATTTCTAATGGTTACGTTAGTTCTGTAAACTGTTCTTTGTATGATTATAAGGGAGATCCTGTTCCTAATATGCTGGAAAAGAGTTGCCAGATTGAAGGTTCTGCAGGTTCTTATAAAGCAAAATATTATCCAGATGTTTCTAATCGGGAAATTGGCGAATACACTGTCGTTGTTACTGCAGTTTCTGGTGACGCTTCTGTTGAAATTGAATCGGTTTCTATAAAGATTTGGGTGGTTTACTAGTATGAAAAAGTATTTTTTGAATGTTTTATTTTTACTTTTTGCTCTCATATTAAGTGGTTGTAAAAATCTTATGAATGATTCATCAGCCGGGTTGAATTCTGATGGCGAACGTTCTGTTACAGTATTTATTAACAGTCAGAATTCCCGAGCTATTGCCTATCCAGATATTAGTGATTTAACTGTAGCTGCATATGTTATTAAGGGAAATGGTGGAAGTGCTGGTGAAAAAAATTATACACTCAAACCTTCTGATAGTGGTTATAATCTTTCATTTAAACCTTCAACCTGGACTTTTGAAGTTATTGCTTATAAAACAGACAATGGTGATGGAACTTATTCTGATCCTGTTGCTTATGTAAAAAAAGATAATGTTTCTATTAACTCATCTACAACTACATTGTCTTTTAACCTTGAATTAATTATAAAAGAATATACAAGCGGTGAATTACAGGGGGAAGAATTTAAAGGTAGTGTTAAATTTTCATTAACTTTTCCTTCAGTTCGAACAGAAGATTATTCTATAGCTTATACATGCGATAAAAATGAATCTTCCAACTGTTTTGAAAAAAATGTTACTTTACAGTCAACTGCAACTAATACCTTGAGTTTAAATGAAAATAACTTAAAGCCTGGTAAACATACCGTAATATTTTCAATAAAAGGTGCTTCGAATATAGGTTTAATTTATGTTGCTACATATTATATAGCCGTAAATATGACAACAAAAGTTAGTCTGGACTTGTCTGGCGAAACTTTGAATCCAGATTATTGTGCAGAACTGGCAGATATTGGACTTTATGAAGATGGTTCCGATATAAATCTTGTGAGCTATTCTGGAACAGAAACAACAATGAATTGTAACGGAGTTTCTCCAGAAAAATCTTATAATCTTATTTTAACAATGAAGGCTCCTTCTCAGAATATAAGTGTAAAAATTAAAAAAGCAGGGGAGTCAGAATTCACAACAAGTGATACACCAGATCCCTCTGCAGCATTTATTGATGTTACACAAAGCTATGCACAGGTTTTGACTTACAAGTTTGTTGCCGCAAAATTAATAAATAACTCCGGAGATTCCAGTGTTCAGATTACAGTTTCAAAAGGATCAGAAACAAAAACTTATACATTAAATCTTTCTGATACACCAATCCCAGAGCTGGAAGATACAGTAATTACTCATCCAATAAACGTTTCTTCTATGACAGCTTTACCTGTCCCTGTAAGTAACCTGGATGGTGCAGATAATTATGTAATTACAACTGAAAATCAGTTAAGAGCTCTGGCTGATTATGTAAATGGTGGAAATAGAGTTTCTGGTAAAAAATTTGTTCTTGGAAATAGTATTGCACTTACTTCGGAATGGACTCCTATAGGAACAGATACTAGTGCTTTTGATGGAGATTTTGACGGTAATAATTATAAGATTTCTGCTCTTACAATTTCTTCTGCTTCTGCAGATAGTGGTTTATTTGGAGTTTTACGAAAATCAAATATAAAGAATCTTACTGTAGAGGGGGATATTACAGGTAATTCTGTTGACTCACAGAGATTAGGGGGTATAACAGGTTGTGTTACTGGAGCTACAGGAGATGTAACAATAATTTCAAATTGTATTTCTAACGTAAATATTACTTCAAGTAGTTCATGTGCAGCTGGTATTATTGGTTATGTTAACGCCGGTGAAGTATATGTTGTAAATTGTATTAATTTTGGAAGCATTACAGCAACAGATTATTGTACAGGTATTATTGGTGTAAATTGTGCTACAGCCAGAGTTCAGAACTGTGCTAATTTAGGTCTTATAAAATCGACTTTATATTCTGCGGCTGGTATTTTATATTCTGCAAATAACGAATCTTATGTTCAAAATTGTTATAACGGAAATTCAATTCAGTCCTTAGCAGCTAATACTGTAGGTGCTATTGGTGTTATGGATGAAGGAAAAACTATTATTGTTTCTTATTGCTATTACCTGAATGGTTCTGCTACTAATGCTATTGGTGGGGCTACCAATGATGATGCAGTTCCTAAATTTACAAATCCAGGCGATACTTGTAAATTATCTACATCAAGTTATGGTACAACGGATTTAAAAACTGCATTAAATACTTACGGAAATATTGGAAATATTGTATATCAATATTCAAAATGGCTTTACACAGTAAATGCAACCTATAAAGGCTTCCCTGTATTTAAAGATACTATGGCAAGGTTGAACGCTGAACCTGAGGGTGATGGAAGTAATGATTTACATACTCCAATTGCTTCAGAGTGGAAGAATATAAGCGAATATGTTGACGATTCAGGTAATATTATAGATGGTGTATCCGAGGAATCACTTTCAGGAAAAACTATTGTTGTTTCTGATGTTGTTGGTTTATCCAAAATAAATAAATTACTTGGAATTTCTTCATTGTCAAATGTAACTTTTATAATGGATGGAGATATTAATTTTACAGAGAATAAGCCTGAAGATTTTAATAATATATATGGAACTAATCAGTTTTCAGGAAAATTTAACGGAAATAATTATAGAATTTATAATTATAGTTTTAACATAAATAGCTCAAAAGTAGGGTTTATAGCAAAATTAAATAACGGATGTATTGAAAATTTAACAATAGAAGGGGAAACTCTAACGGCTTCTAAAGAATGTGGCGCTTTTGCAGGTGCAACTTATGGTGATATGAATGTAATAAATAATTGTACTTCTAAAGTTACACTCTCTGGTTCTAGCCGATATTATGGAGGTTTTGTTGGCTCTGTAGAAGGAGGAACTTATATAAGAAATTGTGTAAATTTCAGTAACATTACATCTTCATCAGAAGTTGGAGGTTTTGTAGGCTTTGTAATATCAGATACAAACCTTTTTATTGAAAATTGTGCAAATTATGGAAATGTTATAGCAACATCTTCTTATGGTGCGGGTTTTGTTGGTTATACTTCTAGTCAATATGTGGAAATTTGTAATTCTTTTAATTATGGAACGGCAACAACTGATCCAATTTTATGTAAAAATTCAACAATATCTGAAATTACAATTCCAGCAGGGACAATGATATTTTATAATTCTAATAATCATTCTTCTTCCGTTATAAATTCTGCAACGTCTTTTACACCTAATGAAACCAAGTATGTATATGATACTGATAAGGATTTGGCTGAAACTCTTTCAGCTTGGGCTAGAAATGAGACTACAATTAATTGTATTTTCAAAGAATGGGATTATTTTGATATTAATTTAAATGGAATAGATGTAAATGGATTACTTTTTAAATGAGTTTTTGAGAAAGATTAATACATTTTATTCTGTATTTTCTCCAAAAAATCAGAATTGAAATCGAGGGTAAAATATTGTAAACTTTAAAAGATATAGATAGAAAGAGGTAAAAAATGAAAAAAATCGTTACTTTATCTGCAGTTCTTTTGGCTGCTTTAATGGTATTTAGCGGCTGTTCAAAAGCTTCTGCTAAAAAAGACTACATTCTTGCTACTGGTGGTACATCTGGTACTTACTATCCATTTGGTGGAGCAATTGCAAACATCTGGAATACAAAAATTGATGGAATGAATGTTACTGCTCAGGCCACTGGTGCTTCTGCTGAAAACCTTCGCTTGATTAATAAAGGTGAAGCTGAATTTGCTACTGTTCAGAATGATGTTATGGACTATGCTTTCCACGGAACAGATATGTTCAAAGGTGAAAAACTTGAAAACGTTATGACTGTTGGAACAATGTATCCAGAAGTTGTACAGATTGCTGTTTCTGAAAAATCAGGAATTAAATCTGTTGCTGACTTCAAAGGTAAACGCATTTCTGTAGGTGATGCAGGTTCCGGAGTTGAATTCAACGCTAAACAGATTATGGAAGGTTATGGCCTTACATTTGATGATATTAAAAAATCAAATCTTTCTTTCAAGGAATCAGCAGAAGGTATTCAGAACGGTACTTTGGATGGTTGTTTCATTACTGCTGGTGTTCCAAATTCTGCTTTACAGGAATTAGCTTTTACTGCTGGTTTGGTTCTTATTCCAGTTGATGGCGAAGCTGCTGATAAAATCTGTGCTAAATATGGATTCTATACAAAAACAACTATCCCTGGTGGCACATATAAAGGAACTGATAAAGATACATCTGCTTTGGCAATTAAAGCTACTTTGGCTGTAAATGCAAAACTTGATGAAGAAACAGTTTATCAGATGACAAAAGCTTTGTTCGAAAACTTAGACGAACTTGCTGCTGCACATGCAAAAGGTAAGGAAGTAACTGCTGCTAAAGCTGTAACAGGTGTTTCTGTTCCTTTCCACCCAGGTGCAAAAAAATACTTCAAAGAAATTGGATTTGATGTAGAATAGTTTTTGCAGACTGTTTTTTATAAGGCTTCGGTGTAAACTGAAGCCTTTATTTTTTTAACCAGATAATATGATTTCTTAAAAAAGACGGATTGTCTTCTACAATATTTTGTTCATTTATGGTATTATATATGGATGATTAAACGGGTATTGATTACATCTGTATGTGTATTTGCGATTTTATTTGGAATTGTGATGTTAACTGCACCTGTTATTTCTGTTTTATCTATATCCAATAGAAAAACACAATCTCAAAGAATTTTTTATTCAATAAAAAATCTTGATGATTTTGTAATTTCTTATACTCATTCTGTAAATAAGGGTAGGGTACATGATTATTATTCTATTGATAATAATGGTGTTCTTATTTTGAATCAGACTGAGTTTGTTTCTTACGGTGCTGGTATTCCTGAACCTGAAGAAACTCCAGGTGCAAGTTTTTCTGTAGAAGGAAATACTTATCTTATAAAAAACATAGATCGTAAACTTGAAAAACTTGTTATGGCAGTTGGTGTAACTGCTAATCATACTATCAGGTTTGATTTTGCTGGCAAGGAAATTGGTTCAGAAATTCCATTAAAGAATTTTTTTGAGCCTCAAACAAGTCTGGTGCTGAAAGTAAAAAAAGTTTCTATACTAGATTACATTTTTCATAAAATATAAAAATTAATAAATGGAGGTCCTGATGGACAACGACTTTGAAAATGAAGCCGCTGAATCAAGTGGTGCAATTGAACAGATTCTTCCTACTACTAATGAAGAAGAAATGAAAAATTTAATGAAGGATCTGGATAAAGAACAGGCTTATCGTGAACATCATTGCTGGAGACAATCTATTACTGTGGTAATCTCTGTAATCTTTGTTTTATTTCAGCTTTATGCCACACTTTCAGGTCATGTTACTGCCCAGGTATTGCGAGCAACTCATCTTGCTTTTGTACAGCTTCTTGCATTTTTGCTTTTCCCTGCAACAAAGAAAATGCCAAAAAATACTCTCCCTTGGTATGATGTTGTTCTTGGTTTAGTTGGTGCCGGCTGCTGGCTTTACATTGTTATTAATTTCCAGATGTATGCTCATGGTTTTGAAAATACTCTTGTTAGTCGTACTGGAAATAATACAGTTCTTGATGTTGTAATTGGTATAATTGGAATTCTAATTCTTATAGAAAGCTGTCGTCGTATAGTTGGTCTTCCAATTATGATTATTGCTTCCATTTTTATTGTTTATGCCTTTGTTGGTAAATATCTTCCAGGATTCCTTCATCACCGCGGTTATTCATTGCAGCGTGTTGTATGTCATCTTTTCTATAACACAGAAGGTATTATGGGCGTACCAATTGGTGCTTGTTCCACATTTATCTTCTTGTTTATTCTTTTTGGTGCATTACTTGAAAAAACAGGTATTGGTCAGTTTTTTATTGATGTTTGTAATGCTATTGCAGGTGGTGCCAGTGGTGGTCCTGCAAAAGTTGCTGTTCTTTCTTCTGCTTTACTTGGAACTGTATCTGGTTCCTCTGTTTCAAATACAGTAGGTTCTGGTTCCTTTACAATTCCAATGATGAAAAAGCTTGGTTATAAAGGGGAGTTTGCTGGTGCTGTTGAAGCTTCTGCTTCTACAGGTGGACAGCTTATGCCTCCTATTATGGGTGCGGCTGCATTCCTTATGGCAGAAAGTCTTGGACTTCCTTATGTAACAATTGTAAAAGCCGCTATTATTCCAGCAATTCTTTACTTTACAGGAATCTTTATTACAGTTCATCTTGAAGCTAAGAAACTTGGACTTAAAGGTCTTCCTCGCGAAGAACTTCCAAAATTCCTTCCATTATTCTTAAAGAAAGGGTATATGATTCTTCCTTTAATTGTAATCATTTTATTCCTTTGTATGGGTAAAACTGCAGTTTTTGCAGCTTTGATGGGTATTCTTGCATGTTTATTGATTGGAATTGGAGTTTCATTTGTTGATGTTGCAAAAGGAAGCAAACCTACTTTTGGAACAAAAGATATAATTGATGTAATGTGTGCCGCTGCCCGCAATATCATTTCTGTAGCTATTGCCTGTGGTATGGCTGGAATTATTATTGGTATTGTAACTCTTACAGGTCTTGGTCTTAAGCTTGGAGCTGGTCTTGTAACTCTTGCTGGCGGCAAGCTTTTCCTTACTCTTGTATTTACTATGCTTGCATCTATTATTCTTGGTATGGGTGCTCCAACAACTGCTAATTATCTTATTACATCAACAATTACTGCTGGTGCAATTATTCAGCTTGGAGTTCAGCCATTAGCTGCACATATGTTTGCTTTCTACTTTGGTATTATTGCTGATGTAACCCCTCCTGTTGCTCTTGCGGCAATTGCCGGGGCTGCTATTGCTAAGGCTAAGCCAATGAAGACTGCTGTTAATGCTACAAAACTTGCAATTGGAGCATTTATTATTCCATACATGTTTGTTTATAATTCGCAGATGCTTTTACTTGATGCACAATGGGGATCTGTAATTATGATTATTGTTTCTGCATTAATAGGTATGTTTGGTATTAGCGTTTCTTTTGAAGGTTACGGTTTTAGAAATACTGGTATTTTCTATGGTACAAATAAAACTAAAGGTCTTGTTGCAACTTTTGATGCTGTTGAACGCATTCTTTTTGCAATTGCAGGTCTTTTATGTGTAATACCAGAAACAAGAACAGATATTATTGGTATTTGTATGATGGCTGTACTTGTTACATATCAGATTGTTGTTAGAATTATTCAAAATAAAAAAAATAAATAAAGAGGTATAAAATGATTTCTATTATTCTTGGTATTGTATTTATTGCATTTTGTGTTTTTGCAGTTCTTCCAATGTGTCCACTTAACTGGGGTGCAGATGTAATTGCTTTCCTTAAAGGTATGGCTCCAGTTTTATCTGCATTTATTGGTTTAATTTGCTTTTTCATTGGTGCGGCCGATATTAAAGATAAAAAAGAAGCTAAACAGGAAGCTAAGAAAGAAGCAGAATCTGCTGAAGAAAACAAGTAAAGTTATTGACCAACGGGGTTATAAAATTGTATTATATTATACCCCGTATAACAATTTAGACTGCTCATCTGAATTGTTAGCGTTTTCAAAGTCAGATGCAGAGATTTTCTAAACGCAGATAAACTTATTTTTATTTTTTAAGGTATTATCATGGAAACAATTTTCGTTAAAGAATACGAACAGGCTCGCAAATGGTACATTATTGATGCAGCCGGAAAACCAATGGGACGTGTAGCTGCAAAAGCTGCTTTAATCGCTCGTGGTAAGAACAAAGTAACTTATGCAAAGAACCAGTTAATGGGTGATTTCGTAATCATCATCAACGCTGACAAAGCTGTTGTTACTGGTGGTAAAGAACAGAAAAAGATTTACTATCACCACACAGGTTTTGTAGGTGGACTTCGTGCAGCAACTTATGAAAAATTGCTGGAAAAACACCCAACACAGCCAATGCAGATTGCTGTAGAAGGAATGCTTCCTAATGGACGTCTTGGCCGCAAAATGGCTGCCAATGTTAAGATTTACGCTGGTGCTGAACATCCACATGCTGCTCAGAATCCACAGCCAATCGAACTTTAATTCAGGGGTTAAGAAATGGTAAAAAATATTGCTATTGGTACAGGTAGAAGAAAGACTGCTGTTGCACGTGTTTTTGTACGTGACGGATCAGGAAAAATCGTTGTAAACGGTAAAGACGTAAAAGATTACTTCTGCACAGACGCTCAGGTTCAGACAGTAAATCAGCCACTTTTAGTTACTTCAATGGGTAACAAATATGATATCCTTATCAATGTTACTGGTGGTGGATTAAACGGACAGGCAGCTGCTTGTTTACACGGAATCTCTCGTGCATTAGTACAGATTGATGAAGATGCTCGTACAGCTCTTAAAGCTAACGGATACCTCACACGTGATTCACGTATGGTAGAACGTAAAAAGTACGGTCAGAAAGGTGCTCGTCGCCGCTTCCAGTTCTCAAAACGTTAGTTTTTGGGTACTTACGGTACACACTTTATACAAACGCGGTTGTTTTCAACCGCGTTTTTTTTTATTATATTTAACTTATGATTATAAAATCCATTGCAGAAACATCTTACTCTGGTATGTATAAGGTTGCTCCTACGGAAGGACCAGCTTTTTTTATTCGTAAAGAATATTTACCAGGCATTGATTTTGATGCTATAGATGTTGGCAGTGAATATAACGAAGAACAGACTGAAATATTTTTAGATGCAGGTTTAACCTGTGCTGTGGAATTAAAGGCTGTTACTTATTTAGCAAGAGCAGAGCAATCTCATTTTGGATTAAGCCGTAAATTACGAGAAAAAGGGTATGACAAAACTATGGTGGAAGCTGCTCTTACATATTTAGAAGCAAGAAATTATTTAAGTGATGAACGTTTTGCAAGAGCCTGGCTTCATGGTCGTAGACTTAATCATTATGAAGGAAGAACAAAGCTTTTAGCAGAACTGGCTAGCCGTGGTATAGATAAAGAAACTTCAGCTGCAGCAGTTGAAGAATTTTTTTCAGAAAATGACGAATACGAAATTTGTTGTAAAGCTTATGAACGATTTATAAAACGAGGAAAAGAAGGGGAGAAATTAATTGCTGCAATGATGACAGCCGGCTTTTCTTATAAATTAATCAAAGAAATACAAGATGTAATTAGTCCGGAAGAAAAACCATGTCCATAAGCGTCAAAAATTTCACCAGTGGAATAGAAAAGGTTGTATGTAAAAAAACAAGAATCATTTTATATTCCTATTATTTGTTGTTTATTTCTTGCAAATGATTCTGTAAGTCAGGAAACTTTGCTGCACAACCATTATAGATGCG
>JAEDFM010000050.1 GCA_016292805.1 Treponema sp.
CTGAAGATTTACAAATTAATTACGGCTTTACTATTGTAATACAAATCATCAGGACAAATATCTTGTCCTTCAGGCCATTCAATATTATATCCATTTGTTTTTACAGCTCTGAAATAACAATCATTCTGCAACATGCCAAACCAATTACCTTTTATATATGGTTTCACATCAAATTCTCTCTCTTCTCCATTATCAAACTCGAGTCGTAAAAGATAATTATTTTCTACTTTGACATTTACTACTGTTGGGCGCAGCATTCTATTCTCCTACCTAAGAGGTTCAATCTTAAAAAATTGTTCACCTTCATCTAATAACTTCCAATTAGCCTGAAGATCTTCCCTATGAATTTCTATCCATGCTTCAACTAATTTCTTCTTGTTTTGCGGAATATCTCCTTCTATCTGTTCACCTTCTAATGAAAATACTGATTCTTTATCTCCACATATTACATGTATATGAGGAACATGATGTTTACCACCGTGTTCGCTTTGCATTCGTATGATTATTCCATAAAACATAGAAAGTACAGGCATAAATACCTCCAATTAATTCTTTTTCTAAATTCTAATATATCATCATTTTCAATAAAAGGATAAAAATTTACAACCATAATTAGATATAATCTTTTCAAATCCTTTTATCCATACAAATCACAATTTGTGGGAAGAATATATAGTAAATATAATTATACAAATCAAAATAAATGTTAAACCACACCAAAAAATATATTTATAGAGATTCAATATCTTATATAGTTTTTTTAATTGTTCATGATTTTTCAATTCTCTAATAGGTGTGATTTCAGGCATAAATAATAATAATCTATCAATATTCATTTTATCAATTAACATCTTATACTTTGATAATACAAATATTTTAATAAAACTCCGATAAAAAACTACAACAATAGCCCATATCAAAACAAAAATACCAAGTCTTTCCATTATTCTTCTCCAGTTATAAAATTAATAACTTTGTATATTTGTTCTTTTACAAAATCTGCACCTTTAGTGATATCAAAATACCATGTATCTTCTCTTAAATATACATTAGCTATAGCTGTTGCACCTACTGTCAACTCACAATTATTATCCTTATCACCACATGCACCTACAATAACAGCTGCTTCTACAGGAACAGATTGTCCGTTTTTTTGCCAATCAAAGACACTCTCACCTTTGTATGTTACTGAACCATCAAAATTTTCTTTTCCTGTATCAGATACAATATTATCTATAGTTTCAATTGCACTATAATCATTTACAAGATTCTCTAGAATTGAGGTTCCAGTATCTATAGCATTCATTAATGTATCTGCTTTAGCTATAGAACCTCCAAAACCTATTCCAGTTTCAATTTTTACATAAACTGAGACCTTATGATTACTATCTTTTGCAACTCCAAAGGATATTCTGCCAGCAACAAAAACTCCAGCAGAAAAAGAATAAAGTTCTGATTCTTTTATATCATTTCCATCCGGATCCACATACTTTACCGGATTATTCCCAGCATAATGGTACAAATTAAAATTGATGTGGTTAAAGGCACCACCCATGCCTGGCAAATTGCCAACGTCGTTTGCGGTTGCCTTGCCGACGCCTGGAATGTAATCTCCAAGTGCTGGGTCTGCTGAAATCCATAGGCTGTATTTAGGATCCAGGTATCGCGCACCATAATAATACAGTCCGGTTTCTTCATCAATTTCTTTACCGTTGTAATCACTTATCAGCGACGCTGATCCTAAATGGTCACTGTGGTAATAATATTGCTTTTGACTTTCCTCCTGATATGTTGGGTCTTTTCCTGAATTGAGTTTTGTTACAATTCGGGTATCTCCAAGATATATATTTTTTGCATACTGACCACCGTAAAGTGAATTACCGCTGTCGGTATGTAAAGTCCACATTTTGTTGAAGTATACAGTTTCGTTGGAAGTAGTGTACTTGTTTGTGCGCTGACCATCCTGCCCATAAACATACGCAACCTGTTTATTTGCATCAATTGATGAAATTAACTGGTTACGGGCATTCCATTTGCATCATACTGATAATAACGGTTCCCAACATTTATTAATCGGTGTGCATATTCACTACTATAAATATATACCAGGTGGTAATTTAAATCATCTCCAATTATCTTCATTGGTGAAACGTTTTCTGAACTGACTTTACTAGTCATGTTACCAAGCCCTTTGGTGTCAAAAGAGAAATCCTGAACATAATGGGACACATATTCTGGTTCAGGTGATGAATAAGGGTTATATTCTGTTGTTCCATCAACCTTTATAAGCTGGTATAGTGAATCATAAGTGTAAGTTTGTTCTGTTTTGTAGTTTCCAGAGTTTTCTGAAAGACAATCGTTTACATATTCTTTAACATTTCCAACTTTATCAAAATCATTTGTTTTAATAGTTCTTGAAGCTTGTTTGAAATTGTTTCAAGGAGTTTTAGTGTTATATGAAAAAGGCTTTCAATTTATCCTAAGAAAACTGAAAACCCTTTTAATTAATTTCTAATCAGCCATTTCCATATTGGAATGACTTCTATTTTCACTCCATCTACAGTCAATTCATTTTCTTCTTCATAGGTAATAATTATAAATCTCTTCGCTTCCTTTAAGATCCTGGCCGCTTCTACAAGAGTACGTGTTTCTCTGACGCTGGAAATATTTGAAACAGAATAAGCAACCTGAATGACTTCGCCTGTTTCCTCAACAAAGAAATCTGCATCAATATTCTGGCCTTTAAGATAATAAACATTGTCTTTATATTTATTCCAAAGATTAATAGCTGCAAGATTTTCAAGTAATCGTGGTTCTTCTTTGTTCAGGAATAGATTTAATAGGCCATTGTCGTTAAAGTAATATTTTGGAGTTGTTTCTTTATCAACAAATTTTGAAAAATAATTTCTGATAGCAAAAATCAAAAAAGATTGCTGAGCATAACCTACATAATCTATAACAATATCTTTGCTGATGCTTACACCTATTGATTTTAGAGTGTTGTGCAGCTTTGAATAAGAAACTTCATCCTTTACAGATTCAGCTACCTTTTTCATTAAAAGTCGTAAACCGTTTGTATTTCGGAGTCCGTTTCTTGCAGCTATATCTCCAAGCAGGATTTTCTGATAGATGCTTGATACATATTCACGCTTATCTTTATATTCAATATTTTCTGGAAAGCCTCCAAAGTAGAAGTAGGTTTTCATTTCCCTTTTGATTTTACCGCTATCCTTTGTGGCAAGAATTGTTTTATCAGAATAGTCCATATTCTTTGCCTTTAAGAACTCTCTGAAATTGAATGGAGTAACATACTTTGTAAGATATCGTCCGCCTAATCGGTTTTCAATTTCTGCAGAAAGCATTTTCGCATTACTTCCTGTGATGAATATATGTTCCTTTGAATCTGCCATACGGCGGGCAAACTTTTCCCATCCTTCAATATTTTGAATTTCATCAAGAAAAAACCATCCTTTTTTATCAGACATTTCTGCCTGAACTGAAAGAATGTCATTAAAATCATTCAGGGTGAATTCAGAAAGACGTTCATCTTCAAAATTGATGTAGATAATCTGATTCCAGTCTGTTCCGGCTTTTACCAGCTCCTGAACTATTTTATAAAGCAAAGTTGATTTACCGGCTCTACGAAGACCGATAACAACATAATTAGCATTTATATCAAATTCGTATTCACGTTCCACTATCTGAAAGTTCTTTATGATTTCATGCTGGTCGTAAATAACGGTTTTCAGTAAATCATGATTCATTTTATACCTCTGTCGAACATACTCGACAAATACTGTTCTATATTGTCTAGTATATTCGACAATACAGGATATGTCAATCTTGTGGTTTCAAGAACATCTTATTGCTACGCAATCCCAAATCTCTATGAAATCCTTCCGTTCGATGCAGTTTCTTCTTCCACAACAGTTTCACCAGCTTTCTTCTTAGGCATTCTCTATTCAGAATCTGCTGGAATACGTTCTTAAAGTCTCTGTCAAAACGAAGATGTGAAACTTCAACCATCTTACTTTTTGCATTGTCTTTATCATTTGCCTTTTTGTCGTATTTCCAAATAATCTCATATCTAAATCCTCATAAATCTACATGTTTGCAACTCTTGCAGCATCATTATCCCAGTATTCACCGTGGAAAAGATTCTCAGCTTCATCCATTGTCAGGATATGTCTTTCCCGAGGTTTTGTAGTTTTTCTGCCAGAACTGATTTCAAATCATCCTTTGTGATTTCGCCAATGAACTTTCCTTTGAGAGCAGGGAGCCGGTAAAGGTTGAATAAAGCAAGCTTGTCCATATTCAACTTGCTTTCGGATGGTTTTGCACTGTTGATTCGTTCAGGAATATTGCCGTTTATAAACCATTCCATTGTAATCTTTTCTGCTTCTTTTCGATTGGAAGTAGCACTAACTCTATATAACATATAAATTTAGCATTATAGCGGGGGCAGGACTCGAAGCTGCGGCCTCCGGGCACAGAGTGTAGCGTCATTAGCTAGCGGTTTTGATATTCGCTTACTGACAGGTAGGATTTTCATACAAAATAAAGTTTTTTTTAGATATGTTTAAAAAATTTATATTTTTTTGTAACCTTTTGTATTAGTGTTTGTTGTTTTAGTGTAGCTTGCTTGCAAGAACTAGTACGATTTTTTTATGCATGTAGTTTGTAGATAAAGACTGCCGTTCCCTCCTTTCGGCAGTCTTTTTTTTATTTACTGAACTTATGCTTCAATGTAAGCATGAAAAATTATGAAATTACATTGCCTGTTGTTTTTGATTCTGAATCAATTACCTGGGAAGCAAAGTTTTCTAATTTATTACAATTCAGATTTTTATAAGTATGGCTTTAAGAATGGTGATTCATTTAGAAATTCTTCTGTAGGGAAGTTTATTTGTAATGCAGCGAGTATGGTTTTGTCTACGGTGCTTTGCTTTATATTTGCAAAAAAATCTGCTTTTGTGATTTCCGGCTTATTGAAAATATCATTAATTGCAGCTATTTCTATTCCAGGTATTTTTAAACTTTCTGGACATAGTGTGTAAGTTTTTACTTCAGGGCAAGCTGCAATACGGCTTTCAAACCACCAGGCAAACATTTTCATGCGAGAATCGGTTAATACAGGCTGGTTCAAATAATTTACACCTGGCTGTGCATTTGCGCTGAATAAGGAACTGATTCCGTATTTTTCGGCAGTCTTAATTTTATATGATAGCTTATGGAAAGTTTGTTCTGCTGAGCTTCCTCTTATATGTGTCTGTTTTCCAGGAAAAGATAAATCCAGACCAGCAACATAAATTTCTTTTGCACCGCAATATTTTCCAAAGTTCCAGGCAGAAGATGCTACAGAACCGCCTGTTCCTAAATCTCCTGGCTGTATATTAAGTTTTTTTTCAAAATACTGGCCAATTGGAAACTGAGAACCACAAAGTAAAATCTGCTGGCAATTAAAGCGGAATACGGAAGGGTAAGCACTTACTTCTGTAATTAAAACGGAAGATGGAGAACTTAATCCTGCAATATGTTTATATGCCCAATACTGTGGATCAAGAAGAATAATAAAATCTGGTTCAATATGATTTTCTAATAATGTGTGTAAAGCTGTTTCTACACAAACAACAATCATTCTTTTTTTTAATTCATTAAGAACTGGTATAATTTTTTGTAAAGAAGGACCCGCACCAATAATTAAAAATGGAAATTCAGTTTTGTTTTTAAGGCTGAAAATAAAACTGCAGTTTGCCAGCTGTTTTATATTATTCACAGAATTTCTGCACCAGAGCTTACCAAACTTTTTTAAGGTTGCTTCATTTATTTTATTTTTTTGAATATTGCGCTCAATTATAGTATTTATTGTGTCAAAATAATTCTGGGCATGGGCTGTAAAGGCTGGTATTTTAAAGAAAAAAGCATCAGATACGCCGGTGTTTCCAATATTTACTTTAGACTGGTCTTCTATAAGTCCCAGAATATTTTCTGCAGGGCAGGCCAGGGCAATTATCAGCTGTTCAACCTTAAATACCTGGCTCCAGTCCAGCAATGAAAGGGATGCAAAAAAATGAGCTGCATCTGGTTCAATTACAACCAGTTTTTTGTCTGATGTGCCATATTTTTTTGCCCATTCAATAATATGATACCCTAAGCCAAAGCCAAAAAAAACTGTAGTTCCTTTTGCTTCAACTTCAGCCTGAGCAACAGCCCCAGCGGCTTCACGAACAGGATTATATGTGGAATGAAGTACAAGTCCGTTTTCTGTTGCAGTAATATCTCCTGCTTTAGAGGGTTTTACCTGCCAGAAGGGTGGTATATCACCAGTTTCCAGGGCTTTTCCTAAAGAAACAATTGAGTCTTTATAGATTTCTGCTAACTGAGGAAAACGGCTTTTAAATGCTGCAAGATTATTATTCCAGGTTGAGTTCAATTACCATATTCTCCGTAATTGGTTCGCCTGGAGCTGGATTCTGACTTACAACCCAACCGCTGCCGTTAATGTTCAGCTGAACACGGGAAGTTTCCATAAGTGGAAGTAATTCTCTTTTTGATTTTCCTGTAAAATCAGGAACGGTTTTACCAATATTAATTGTTGAATTATTAGAGAAGGTAAAACGACCATTATGTTCAAGGGAAGCGGCATCGCCACGGCTCATTCCTAAATGATCAATAATAATATCTGCTGCTTCAGCAATTACAGGTGCAACAATACGACCAGAATAAGTTTCGCCTTTAGCTTTTTCAACAACAATGTAAAGTACAATCTGTGGGTCTTCAATTGGGAAAACTGCCATACAGTTTGAAAGGAAGTCTGTCTGGCTGTAACCACCGTGTTCTTTGTCGGCCATCTGCGCTGTACCAGTTTTTACACCAATGGAAATATCATTAATGTTTGCACGGGAGCCAGTACCAGTAGTGGCAACAGTTTCCATACAGCTTAAAATGTAATCCGCAGTTGCTTTTGTAAATACTCTGTTTTTATAAGTTGGAGTGTGTTCGTAAAAGATAGAACCGTCTCTGTTTGTAATCTGTTTGATCACAGAAAGCTGTACAGGAACACCTCCGTTTGCAATGGCAGTTGTTGCCTGAACCATCTGAAGAGCAGAAACTGAAATTTCCTGACCAATGGCGATTGTTGGTTTTGAGCGGGGTGACCATAAACGGCTTGAAGTATCTTTTACAGAACCTGTTGTTTCACCAGGAAGTTCAATATCCGTTCTGGAACCAAATCCTAAAAGCTTGATTCTTGCTATAAAATCATCATCATCAAGACGGTCTGAAATCTGTCCTAAAACATCATTACAAGAAAATCGTAAACCATCTCTAGGAGTACAGTATCCGTGGTGATCAAGACATTTGATTCTTACAGTTTTGCCATTAGTTTTTCGTTCATAAAGTCCGTTGCAAAGGAATTTATCGTTTGGTGATATTACTTTTTCATCATAAGCAATACCAACAGTAAAAATTTTGAAAACTGAACCTGGTTCATAAGCGTTCATTGCAGGGCGGTCAAAGCGGCTTTCAGAGGAAGATGAACCATAATCATTTAAATCAGCTGCTGGAAGACTTACATACGAAAGAATCTCGCCGTTTTTGCTGTCTGCTGCAATCAGCATCATGCTTTCTGCCTGAGTTTCTTTTAAGGTTTTATAAGAAATCTGTTCCAGCTTGTACTGAAGGTTTTCATCAATAGTAAGATAGATATTTTTTCCCTGTTCTGGTTCAGAAAGGCTTTCATCAATCGCTGGCTGAAGAATGTTTTGTTGAGAAAATTCAATTCCCGCAAGACCTTTTCCATCATCACCCATAAAACCAATAAGCTGGGAAGCCAATGCGTGGTTAGGATAATTGCGGCCTGGAATTTTTTCAAAGCTTACAAAGTTATAGTTGTTGTATTCAGTAACCTGTTTTGCTTTTTCGTATTCTGTCTGTGAAATCTTCTTTTTTAAGTAAACAAAGCTTTTTGAAGTATTAAGAATAGTCATAACTTCACTCTCTGTCATATCAAGAACTGGAGCTATATTCTGAGCAAAGTTTTCCTTTGATTTTGAACTATCCTTAAGATTTTTTACAGAAACACCTACGTGGTAAAAGTTTGTCTGAACTGCAAGGGGATAACCGGAACGGTCAACAATAGAACCTCGTTCTACAGTCGGCTTGTTTTTTGCAATGGGAGTAACAGGTGCAAAAGCCAGTTTTGTATATGAAACTACCAGGGCAATAACAAAAATTACCAGCAAAACAAGTAGAGTAATTAATCTTTTAATCTTAAAAAAGTCATTCATATGATGTTTAAAATATAGTATGTCTTCTATAAAAAATCCATACGGAAAAATCTAAACTATGTCTTAAAAAATCCGAAAATTGACGTATGGAAATAATTAGTTACGTTCAGGATAAGCCAAAATCAAGAAGATTAAATGCATGGATTTTTGAAAGAAGAGGTGGTGCATGCCGTCAGTCTTCTTCTATTACATATCCAATGTTTAATACAGAATTGCGTTCTTTTGGTGCCCAGAGAATAAAGCCAAAGGTATCTGTAAAGGTCACTGTTATGGGAATTGGCCGTGGAATTTCTGCGGTTCAGGAATTTGTTGCTCATAATGTAAAAAAAATTGGTATTACTTTAGCCGTTGTAGCAGTTTTTGTTGCTGCTGGTATTGGTCTGGCTATGGTAAAACAGCATTTTGATAATTACACAGGTGCATTACAGCTTCCTGGTTCTGATTCTTCTGATATTGAAACTCTGAATAAGCTTATGGCAACTTTTGCACTGGAAGGTGCTATTGAAGTTGATGAAAGCGGTAACCTTGTAGATTCTGTGGCAACAACTATTTCCTATACACAGCCTGTAACTTACCAGAATTATAGTGTTCGTAGTGGAGATACTATTAGCGGAATTACCAGAAAATTTGGATTACGCAATATTTCCACACTTATTTCTGTAAATGATATTAGTAATGTTCGTCAGCTTGGTGCCGGTCAGAAACTTAAGATTCCTTCTATTGATGGTATTATTTATACAGTAAAAAAAGGGGATTCTCTTGAATCTATTGTAAAAAAATACAATGTAAAGCTTGCTACAATTCTTGATGTAAACGAATTGAATACTGATGTTTTAAGTGCAGGGCAGCAGCTTTTTATTCCTGGTGCAGCTATGGATTCAAAATCTCTTAAAGAAGCTATGGGTGAACTCTTTATTATGCCTCTTAAGTCTAAATTTCGCTGGAGTTCTTCTTATGGAAAAAGAATTGACCCAATTGCTGGTGTTTCTTCGTTCCATACAGGTACAGATATGGCTTGTCCAACAGGAACACCAATCTATGCTGCTATGAGCGGAACAATTGCTACTGCTGGTGTAAGCCGTGTTTATGGAAACTATGTAATTATTGAACACGGAAACGGATATCAGACTTTGTACGCTCACATGTCAAAAATTATTGCAACAAAAGGTCAGTGGGTAAGTCAGGGTACAAAAATTGGTCTTGTTGGTTCTACTGGTTATTCAACAGGACCTCATCTTCATTTTACAGTTTATAAAAACGGCAAAATGATAGATCCAATGACAATTCTTAAAAAATAAAAGTATAGAGGCTATTATGAATATTTGTGGTGGATGCGGAAAACTTATTAATGTTAATTACTGTTACTGCCCATGGTGCGGCTATTCAAAGGTTGCAGAAGAAAGTAAAGAATCCTTGAATTTGCGTTATGAACAGTACCGTCAGAATAGTTATAATAGACGAATAAATCAGATAGAAAAAATGGAAGAACAGCTGAATCAGCTTGAAAAGGAACTTGAAGTTCTTGTTCTTAGCGCGGAGATGCATAAATGAAAAAAACAGCACTTATTTTAATGGCGGCACTTTTTACCGCAATTCCAGCTTTTGCAAAAATCTCATTTGGAACCCCATCAATTAATGAAAATGATGAGGTTCTTTTTACTATCAAGCAGGATACGGCAGGCGTTAATCCATATAAAACTCTTTTTTATGTTCAGCTTAAGGACGGGAATCCTGTAAAAGCGCCAGTTCCATTAACAGTTTACCCTGAACAGATGGAGCTTCTTGATAATAATACTATTCTTCAGATTCGCAACCGTTATGGTACAGCCAGATATTCTGCATTAACAGAAAAGCTTACCTGGACTTCAGCTTCAGATATTCTTCCTGTTAATGTTCTTCCCGCTTGTCCATATTCTGTTAGTCCTGATGGAAAATATATATGTAGAGTTGAAAAAACAGGCATTTGCTCTGGTTCTCTTGTGGTACAGAGTGTTACATATAACAATTCAGTTGTTGTTTGCCATGTTCCACTTAATTCTTACGAAGATGTAGCTGTAAAATGGTCTCCAGACAGTTCAATTTTACTTTACGAAAATCAGGGCACTGTATATTTTTGTAATCCTGACGCAATTTTGCGGGGCGTAGAAATTGATGAAAAGTACAGAAAAATTGGGCGTGGTACAATCAATTCCGTTTGCTGGACTTCATCAAAATATCTTGCTTATATAGACGATTGTATTCTTTATAAAATCAATTCAAAAGAACTTTATACTTTAGGTCTATATTCTGGAATTATAGGCCAGGGAACTCCAATGGGCCGTTTACCATTTAGTTTTGATCCTTGTACAGACTATTTCAGTTCAAATGGGGAAGTAAATGGTATTGTTGTTGCTCAAAATAATAAGCTCTTTACATATCTTAGAACAGATACAGTTTCTTTAGATTATATGGATGTTGTTTATTCCCGTCCTTATACAGATTCCAAAGCCTCTCTTGTAAAAAGCTATGTATTCTGGACAGATTTAGATACTCCTGTTTTGTGGCAGGAAAAACTTCCATATGATGGCAGTGCAGAAAAAGCTGCTGTTTACAAGCTGGATGTAAAGACAACTCGTGTTCTGGAAATTCAGGATTCTGGAAGACCACAGCTTTCTCCTGATGGTTCAAAAGTTGCTTTTTACTCAGGTTCTACTATTTATGTATATGATATTAATACCTGGCAGCGTGTTGCTCAGTTAGATGGGGATTATGTTGTAAGCTGTGTATGGGCAAATAGAAATGTGCTTTATGTTGGTGGTGCAAAAACCATCCGTAAGTGGAGTCTTATTTCTGGTGCCACAGAAACTATAACTCTTTCTTCTGCAGAAAAAGCAATTTGGGATGAAAACGGTTCAATAGTTTCTCAGGTGAAAGAAGGAACCTTTAATAAATACAGTTTTGACCGTGGAACCTGGAAAGTTCAGACTGCAGAACCAATTTCTACAGGAACAACTCAGAATGGTCGTTACCGTGTATTTACAGGTACAACTTCTAATGCTCAGTTTGAAAATGCTTTGTATGTACGCATCTTAAATCGTAAGGCAGTTACAAAAGCAGTTTTCCAGCAGAGTGTGCAGAAAAGTAATCCTTCTAAAAAAGTAGCTCTTGTATTTGATGCCTATGATAATACAGATGGACTTTCCAGAATCTTATCAGCATTAAAAAGATATAATGTACCTGCAACTTTCTTTTTAAATGGTGAATTTATCCGTCGTTTCCCAGAAGAAACTAAACAGATTGTAGCCAGCGGTTATAATTGTGGTTCTATGTTCTTTAGTTCTGCAGAATTAACTGATGATTCCTTTGTTATTGATGAAGATTTTATTCGCCGGGGACTTGCCCGCAATGAAGATGAGTTCTTCCTTACAACAAAAAATGAATTAAGTCTGTACTGGCATGCTCCTTACTATTCTGTAACACCACAGTTAATAGAATATGGCCAGAAAGCCGGTTATACCTATGTAAATTCCCTTCAGTCTGTTAATGATGGGGATTTGAACACTATAGAAAAGCCAGAAACTTTAATTCAGAATTACTGTAACACAATCAAAAAGACAGGTAGTGGTATTGTTCCTGTTGCTGTAGGCCATTCCTTAGGTAAAAATAATCAGCCATTGTATAACAATCTGGATCTTTTGATTTGTGCCCTGCTGGACAGTGGTTATGAATTTACAACTGTAGAAGAACTGTAATAAAAAATAATTTTCTAGACTTTTTTTACATTTATAGTATTATTTTTTATATTAAATAGCTGTAAATTAATAATTTACAGTTATATGCATTTAAAAACACAATAAATTTATTAATACAATTAAAGGAGTTTTTAGAATGAAAAAACTTTTTGGTGCTGCTGTTTTAGCAGTTATGTTTGTTGGCTCTGCATTTGCAATTGATTTTTCTGTAGATGCAAATTTTGCTGTTCCATTTAATTTTACATCATCAACCACAAATATTGATGTAGACAAAAAAACTTACACTCATACTAAGTCTGTAATTAAAGAAATGGGATTGGGTGCAGATGTTGGATTAAAGGCAATGCTTACCCGTACTTTTGGATTAAAAGTTGATTTGGGATTATATTTCCCACAGTCAGCAACAACAACTACAACAACAAAATCTTCAGTTGGAGGAACTGTTACAACTACTGAACCAAAGGATTCTTCTGTTAAATATTCAGATTTGTATGATTCTTATACTTCTTTTAATCTTTTTGCAGGCCCTGCAATTCGCTTTAAGAAATCAAGCGCTTATGACCTTTGTGTAACTCCTGGTTTTAGTGTAGATGTAAGAAAAAAAACTGTAGGTTCTGGAGATTCTGCAACATCAGATAAATTAACTTATTTAGGTTTTGGAGCAGAATTGGATGCCCGCTATAATATTAACAAAAACTTTTATGTTTCTGCTGCATGTCCTTTGATTTATCAGTTTAAGGTTATTGATGCTAACAATAAAGAATATGAAGCTCATGGTTTGTATATAGTACCAAAAATTGGCTTAGGCTACAGATTCTAAAATAAACACTTAAGGCGTTGTAAAACACAACGCCTTTTTTTATGTGTTCTGAATACTTTTATAATAAAATAAATAAAAAAATCTTCTTATAGACAAATAGTTGACCTTAAATTATGATGTATTATATAACAAAAAATTCATAAAGGAGAAGTAAAAATTATGAAAAAGTTATTAACAGTAGTAGCTGTTTTGGCAGCAATTGCAGGTTCTGCTTTTGCTAAGGAAAACTTTATTGATTTAGGTTTTGTTTTACCTCAGAAAATGGCTAAGGTTTCAGGAGAACCTATTAGGTATTCTGGTTTTGGTGGACACTTTGCTGGTACAACTATGTATTCCGATTTAATTGGTATTCAGTGTGGTCTTTCAATGTCAAAGGAAACAAGAGTTTCTTCTCAGGGACAAACTGCAAAAGTTTCACAAAATGGTTTTGATATGGATACTTATTTTGGTATTGCAATTCGTCCTGTAAATAAAAATGGATTTAATTTATTTATTACACCTGCTTTTGAATATGGTTTATTACTTAGTGATAGTAATCTTCTTATGCTTTTAGGTGCAGGTTGCAATGTTCAGGGAACATACATGTTTACAGATAATATTGGTCTTAGTGTATCTTCTGACATTGGTTATTATTTCGCAAGTTTTAGTTCTGGACCTTCTGTTTCTTTAAAAATGTTTACTGTAAATCCAAAACTTTGTTTAACTATTAAATTATAATTCTGTTAGGTTCAGGCTACAGATTCTAAAATAAACTACCGGGGCGTTGTGGGGTGTTCCCGCAGAGAGGGTAGTGGAAAAAACAAAGGGGCTGTCCTTAAAGTTGAAGTATTTTCAATAGTAAAGGGCAGCCTTTTTTTATGTTTAAATGAATTTTGTAGATTTTCGTTTATTGTTTTTTTTTCTTAGGCGTTTATTAATTGAATCAGTTGCTTGAAATCATATTCTAGCATAAGTAATCCCCATTCAGTTCCAACCTGAATATTATAACCTGTGGAACCAG
>JAEDFM010000009.1 GCA_016292805.1 Treponema sp.
TGTGTACAGCGGGGACAGACCTTGCTGGAGCAAATGGGACAGCGGGGACAGACCTCCTGGTTTCCGGGGCATATGCCTGGTCTAAAGTATATGTTTTTCAGCATTTTTCTATGAACCGCTTTACCATCGACCTTGGCAAACTGACCGAAGAACACAGCTGGGATTCCCTGTCTTTAATTGACCGCATACACAAAACAGGTGATTTACATAAATCTGAGATATTCTAGTTATTTTTCATTTCCGATTTAAATTTCTTATCATTATCTTTATACTAATACCCATATTTTGCAGAGTCGGCGTGCTTAAAAAAGGTAAAGCTAAAAAATTGCCCCGTGCAATTTTTTTTAACGCTTTGCTATAAAACACCGCACGCTCTGGCCGGCGTGCTTACACACACAAGGAGAAAGAAGAATGTCTGTTATTACACTTAAGGATATTCGTAAGGTTTATCCACTTGGAAAACAAAAAGTAGAAGCTGTAAAGGGTATTTCTTTTGATATTGAAAAGGGAGAATTTGCAGCAATTTCAGGTCCATCAGGTTCAGGAAAATCAACATTATTGAACATGATTGGGCTTATAGATTTACCAACAAGTGGTGAAATTATTATTGATGGTATTAATGTTTACGAAGGTTTTGAGCTTGGTTCAACTCAGATTACTTCTGACCGTCTTAACAATTATGTAGAAAAAAAAGATAAGGCAGAAAAGAAAATAAAGAACACAGTACCTGCAAAAATTGACCGTAGAATTACAGGACTCCGCCGTTCTCATATTGGATTCATTTTCCAGACCTTCAATCTTATTCCAGTTTTGAATGTTCGTGAAAATATTGAATTCCCACTTTTGCTTGAATCAAAAGATAAATCTCTTGCCTGTCCTGTAGATAAGTTCACTAAAAAAGAAAAGGAAGAATGGATTGACTACTTAATAGAAAAAGTTGGCCTTGTAGACTGGAAAAACCACAAGCCAAGTGAACTTTCTGGTGGTCAGCGTCAGCGTGTAGCCATTGCCCGTGCTTTGGTAACAAAAGCTCCATTAATCCTTGCAGACGAACCAACTGCAAACCTGGACTCTGTAAATTCACAGCAGATTCTTACTTTGATGAAAGAATTGAACAAGGATCCAGAATTACAGACAACATTCATTTTCTCTACTCATGATAAACGCATTGTTGATATGTGTGACCATGTTGTTCACATTTTTGATGGTGCAGTAAAAGAAGATGAACATAAAGCCGGCAGCGATAATTATGTTGTTCAGGGCTAATTTGGAGAGATTAGATGAAAGAAATATTTAAGCTGGCCCTGCGCAACTTAAAGGAACATAAATCTAAGACAATTATTATTGCCCTGTTTTTAGTTTTTGGTGTGGCAATTGTTGTTTTAGGAAACTCATTCCTTGAATCTGTAAACCGCGGCCTTGAAAAGGATTTCCGTAACAATTATACGGGTGATATTGCAATTTCAATCAAGCCTGAAAAAGGAACAATGATTGATTTATTCGGATACCAGACAACTGATATTTCTTCAGCCATGTCTGAAATTGCCGCTATTCCTGATCTGGATAAAGTAATGCAGATTATTGAAAATCAGGAAGGAATTAAAGCTCATACAAAACTTATTGGTTCTAAGGTCCTGGTTGCCAAAGGTTTGGAAATGGATTTTTCTGACTTTGTTGAACGAGATGACATTAAGTTTGATGATCTTCCAATTGCTATGATTTTTGCCGGTGAGCAGGATACTTACAGAACTGTTTTCCCAGATGTAAACTTTGTTTCGGGAACTTATCCGGCAGCTGGAACAAACGAAGTAATTATTGATACTCGTGTTCAGCGTGCCTGCAAAAGTCTTTACGGCGAAGAAGTTAAAATTGGAGACACAATTCTTTTGGCCGGTGCCACTGCCGACACAGTTATTCGTGAAGGTGTTGTTTCTGGTATTTTTAATCCTCCAGATGAAAACTCTGCTATGTTCCAGATTATTTACTGTAATCCAGAAATGGCTCGTTCTTTTGCAGGATTAACTTATGCTTCATCTTTCAGTCAGGATTTGCCAGACAGTATTGATTTAGGTCTTGGTGGAATGAGTGAAGATGATTTGTTTGGTGGTTTTGATGATGATGAAGCTTTCAGCTTCATAGAAGAAGATGATTCATTCCTAAGTACAGCAGCAACTGATTTTGATGCAATTCTTGGTGATACTTCTTTGCGTGATGAATTAAACAAAACAGATGATGGTTCATGGCAGTTTGTTCTTATGAAGTGTGACCGTCCTTACATGACAAAGAAAATTATTGCAGAATTAAAACAAAAGTTTGCAGAAGAAAATGTAAATGCCCAGGTTATGGACTGGAAAATGGCTGCTTATTCTTACTCTGGTACAGTTGAAGGAATTGGATTTATTTTCAATCTTCTTATCTTTATTCTGGCAGTTGTTGTTTTCATTATCATTATGAACACAATGGTTGTTAGTGTTATTGAACGCACCAGCGAAATAGGAACTATGCGTGCAATTGGTGCAGAAAAGAAATTCGTTCAGCGACTTTTCTTCTCTGAAACTATTTTCCTTACTTTGGTTTCCTCTGTAATCGGAATTATTCTGGCCTTCATTATTATGGCTGTCTTTAATGCATGTAACATTGTAATTACTAACAGTATTGCAAAAATGATTCTTGGTGGCGGATTACTTCACTTTACTCCAACACCTTCAATCATCATCACTACAATAGTTATTGCTTTAATTGGTAGTGTAGTAAGTAATATTTATCCTGTTAGTTCAGCATTGAAGGTTACTCCACTTAAAGCCCTTAATCACGGAGAGTAATTATGAATACAATTATTAAATTAGCATTTAAGAACCTTACAAGACAAAAGCGCCGTAATGCTATTCTGGCCATCGCAATTGCCTTTGGATTTTTTGTAGTAACTTTTCTTGATGGATTAACAACTGGTATGGTTGGAAATCTGGAAAATACAATTACTCAGATTGCAGGCGGTACTGTTATTCTTGCTGGTTATGAAAAAAATCCACCTGTAACAGAAGGTGGAAAATATCAGCTGGTAAATATTGTTCGTGACCGTGAATATGTTCAGGATTTGGTTAAGAATAGTAACATCAACTATAAAAGCTTTTCCTGCTATACATTGTCACCAGGTCAGATTATTTTTGGCGGACGCAAATCTGTAGTTGCAGTTTATGGCCGCGACCTTAAGGAAAAAGCCTTCCTTGATTCTTTGCAGCTTAAAGCTGGAAATGTTGAAGAGCTTTCCAGACCTGATGCAATGATTATTAATGAAAAGGTTGCAGAAAATATGAATCTGGAAATTGGAGATTCTGTAATTTTTACAACAACTACAATTTATGGTCAGAACACAGTTGCTGATTATACAATTGTTGCCATTTCTAAAGGAAACTCTTTTATTGATGCAACCAGAACTTTTGTAAATATTGATTCTCTGAATGAACTGGTAGGAATTCCTAAAGGCGGTTATTCAACTTTTACCATTCAGCTTAAAAACGAAAAGGAACAGACAAAGGTTGCCAACAAACTTGAACAGCTTATTCGCGAGGATGGTTACAATGTAAGTTCCCGTGCAGAAGCATTTAAAACAAATCCTGGTAACATTGGTAAAGGAATTGATAAGCAGTTTGCAGGCAAGGATGTTATTTGGGATGGAGTTAAATACGGTGTAGAAACTCTGGATGATGAAATCCCTCAGCTTAAAACTGTAATGAACATTGTTCATATGGTTACAACTATCATCCTTATTGTAATTCTTTTGATTGTAATGGTTGGTGTTTCTAATACTTACAGAATGGTTCTTTACGAACGAATCCGCGAAATTGGAACTATGCGTGCTCTTGGAATGACTGGAAAAAATACTGGACATGTATTTACTACAGAAGCTGTTGTGCTTTGTTTGATTGGTGCATTAAGCGGACTTGTACTTGCAGTTATAGGAATGACTATTATTCATTTTATTCCTGTAACAAACGAAAGCTTAAGTTTTTTCCTTCATAAAGGACACTTTAGCTTTACAGTTTCAATTGGAACTGTAATTTTACAGTATCTGCTGCTCATTATTCTTACAACAATTGCCGTGCGTGGCAGTGCTAAAAAAGCCGCTGCACTTAGTCCGGCAGAAGCATTAAGATCTATTAAATAGATTAAAAAGGGAGATTATACAGATGAAAAAATTGCTTACATTTATAACTGTTGCGGCACTTGCAACTGCGGCACTTTTTGCACAGGTTGATGCAGCAACAGCAGAAAAGGCATTCAAAATTATGGAATCTACAGATGATGTTCTTGCTTATCAGGGGGACTATTCTGCAACAATTTCTTTGATTATTGAAAAACCCAACAAGCCAAAGGAAAGCCTTCAGTACAAGATTTTCCAGAGAACAGATAAAAAACTTATGACTATGGTTCAGCTTTTCCCAGAAGCAGACAAGGGTAACGGTTATCTTATGGATAATGATAATCTTTGGGCTTATGATCCAATTAGCCGTAAATTTACACATACTTCAATTAAAGAAGCTCTTGGTGATTCCGATGTAAAAATTGATGATGTTGATAGAAGTAAAACTCACTGGAGAGACAACTACAATGTAACTGCTCTCGAAGATGGTATGCTTGGTAAGTTTGAAGTAAATATTATTACTCTTAAAGCTAAAACAACAGAACCAGCTTATGCAAAGGTTAAGTTCTTTATTCGTAAGGATATTCCACTTGCTTTGAAGGAAGAAGATTATTCAGGTTCAGACCGTTTGATGCGTACAATTTTGATTCCAAAATATACAAAAGTTCCTGCCGGCTATGTAGCTACTCAGGTTCTTATGCGTGATGAATTGAATAAGGGTGAAAATACTCAGGAAATTGTCTCTGACCTGACTTTTGACACTTTACCTGATAAAATTTTTACAAAGGCATATCTGGAGAGTTTAAACTAGCATGAAGAAAATTTTAACATATACATTGCTTTCGGCACTGTTTCTTTCCGGGGCTTTTGCAGATGATTTTGATGAGTTTTTCATGGACGATGGCATTGATGAAATGGTTACTACTTCAGATGCCAGAACCGACGAAGTAAATCACGGAGCCTTGTTCGAAACCGGAAGCATTAAAATTGGCGGTACTTTTGATACATCAATATCAACACTTACAACTTTGTGGGCCGATGATGAAATGAATTTTGGAGAACATGTTAACGATACAACATTGACTCCAAAATTAAGTGCATTCCTTACACTTGATGCGCGTCCAACTCAAACTTTGCGCATGTACACAAAGTTTGGTCTGGCATATCCATTTAAAAGTTCAATTAGTTTGAATCCATTATCAAGTCAGGCAGCTTCATTCTCTGATTATCTTAAAGTAAAAGAATTGTTTACAGATTTTTCAGTAGCTGACAGAGCTTTTTTCCGCTTTGGTTTGCATACTGTTACCTGGGGGACCGGATATTTCTTTAGTCCTGTCAGCGACATGATTAATACTTCATCAATCAATCCTGAAGATACAGCTGCTCAGGTTGACGGAGCATTAAATCTTAGAACTCAGGTTACTTTTCCTGGAACACAGAACTGTTTGTGGTTTTATATAATTCCTGGAGATTTAAAACTTATTAATTCTGCAACTTCTGCTTATTTCCGCGAAACTGCATTTGCTGCAAAAGGTGATCTGGTTTTTGGTGGCTGGGAATTTGGGCTTGGTGGTTATTACAAATATCAGGCGGCTCCAAAGGCAATGGTTACAGCATCTGGAAGTATTAAAAAACTTGGTGTGTTTGGTGAAGCTGTTTACCAGTATGGCGGTAATTCTGAGTGGAAAGAAAATGATGATTGGAGTGGAAAAACAAGCGTAGTTCAGGCTACTGCCGGTATTATGTACATGTGGAAGCGTCCATCAATTACTCTTGCTGCTCAGTATTACTATGACGGCAACGGAGTTGATAAGCTTATCAACATGAAAGTTAAAGATTTAGGTCAGTATCCAGGTATTGATGGAATTGGTGATGATGAAGTTATAATTTCCGTTCCAAATATAACTCAGGGACACAACTTTGCTTTGCTTGCAAACTTTGGCCGTATTTTTGGAACAACTGATGTTACAGCTACAGTATTTGGTATGTTCAATGTAGGCAAAGATGATGCATATGTTAATCAGTCAGCTGTTGATTCTATAAATACAGCTATTGGCGGCAATGGCAATAGTATTGGTGATATTAATCAGTACACAAAAATTACATCGATCATCTTTTCTGCACTGCTTAGTTACAGTCCAACAGAATCTATTAAGTTAAGTATGGGACCATATATTACAATGACAAAATTTACTGAACCTCCAGTTGTATCATTAAAGCTCCAGGCAAGTCTTGGCGGGGGAAAATTCTAAAAATTTACCAGATTGTATTTTAGTGGTATAATTTAAGTATCTAACTGTAGGAGTTACCCAAACTTCTGTGCAAAAAAGGAGATTAAAATGGGAAAGAAAAGCAGTCTTCCAATTATCTATTTAATTGGTATGGCATTAGTTGCTATTGGTTTCTGCTGTCCAATGTTCAGCGGAAAAATTCTTGGTTCATCAAATGGTTTTAACTTTATCAACTTTAAGAATTCTAGCTTTGTAACAATTGGAGCTCTTTTAGTATTTATTGGCGCTATTGCTGGTATTTTAGGATGTTTCATTCCAAGCCTTAGCATTCTTAAAATGGTTGGTTTAATTGCCTCTGTTATTGGTGGTGTAATCCTTGTTATTGGATTTACAACAAACGGTGGTATTTATAAAACAATCGGTAAAGGATTCATTAAACATGCAGCATTCGGTTTCTATATGCTTGTAGCTGGATGGGTTCTTGCAATTGTAGGATTCGTTACAAAGAAATAAATAGAGTTATAACTTAATAACTTTTGCGCCAGATTTTTCATCAATTGGAAGATCTGGCGTTTTTATTTTAACTGAAATTAAATCACCGGAATTTATAGAACCGCTTTCTTTGCTTCGTAATAAAACTAATCCCAATTTTGTACATGCATAATGACCGTATGCATAGCCTGGCAAAGTAAATTCATCGGAAGTGATTCTGCACAATAATTGTTCATCATTAATTGAAGATTTATCATTTTTTACTGCAGTTACAAATGATAAGGTTGCTCTTTCTTTTGGGAGTTTTGCTCTTTCTGAAAGTTTAAGCAGTTTTGCTGGAGCATGGTCTGTTGTAAATGCAAAGTTGCACCATTTGTTTTTACTGCCGGTGTAAGATTTAAATCCATTCATAGGACAGCTTTCTGCATGAGGACAAGGGGCCTTAACTGTAAAGCCATCTTTTATGAAACGGTCTCGCATAAGACTTAATGTGCGGGCTGCTTTTGGAACGCCAGGTTCAATTAAAATAAAACTGGCATCTGGAGTAGAGTAGCGCATAAACTGTTCATAATATTTTTTAGTTTGGAATTCAGGAGGCATATCACTGCTCTGATCCAATTCATTCAGCATATTTGCACAGGTAACAAAACTTGCTTTTTGGCGTAAGGAAACACCAAAGCTGCCTTTTACACGGATAATTTTCCATGGAGTTTCTCCCATACGAGCTGCCATAGAAAGGAAAATATCTTCGCCAAGTGCCATGGAGTTTGCTGAAACATCTACACAATACCAGGTTAATTCAAGCTTGCGTAATTCCGGACGGGCAAGCCAAAGGGCATTTACAACTGTAAGTGGACCTGAACCACAATCCAGACAGATACAGTTTGCTTTAGGAAAAAGTTCTTCTGGAAGATTTGCAAAAAGTCTGGTAAGGCGAACAAGATTCCACCAGGTGTAATAACGAACATAGGAACTTAACTGAATGGAATCATTCATATAACCCAAACGGCGTTCTGCCCGCTGATCTGTAAGTTGATGAGAAAGCTGACGGATATGATCTGGAAGCTGCTGCTGCTGTTTACTGTTAAGAGGTCGAACTCCCTGAATTACTTCATCAAAATTATTAAGAATCTGAACTGCATCTTTTGGAATATTTGCAGAATCAAATTGAGATGTAAGCTTGGTAAAAGCAGGTTTAATTTCTACGGCTGGTTTTACTGGCTTTTTAGAAAATTTCTGAGGCTTCTGGGATTTTTTATCTGTCTGTGGTTTCATATTTATTTTGTTTTTTTTAGTTTGATGAATGCTTCTGAAAGTTCCTGTCGAGCTTCCCGAATCTGCTGAATGATTTCTGCATTATCCTGAACAACCTGAGCTTCTTCCAGAATTTGCTGACCTGCACCTTCCGCCGTAAACTTTTTTTCGTTAATCAAATACTTAATACGAAAAATCAATTCAACATCATGCTGACTGTAAGTTCGCCTGCCACCTAAATCCTTTTGAGGAGAAAATCCTGGCACAACATCTTCCCAGTAGCGCAAAATGTGAGCTTTTACACCTGTGAGTTCTTCAATTTCGCCGATTGTGTAAGTCATGCTTTAATTATAGATAATTTCTGTATAAAAATAAATCATCCAGCTATTTGAAAAATTCTCCGTACTTTTTGCGGATTTCTTTTTCATCAGCATTAATTCTACTTAAGTGGTTGATTACAAGTTCTTTTGCAGCTGCACCATTTTTAGAAATAATTGCATTTAGAATTTCTTTGTGATCATCCAGCAATGGAGTTGCAATAGAAGTATGAAGTTTTAATTCTCGGAAGCGGTCGTAGTGGATGTTCATATTTTTTACCATAAGGTAAGTCTGCATTTTATCAGTAATTTGATACATCATACGGTGGAATTCATCATCCAGCTCCATGATTTTATCCTGAACCTGTTTGTTTATGTAGAATTCCTGAAGATTGATATTTTCTTCAAGCTTCTGAATATCTGAGGCAGTGGCAGCCTGGCAGGCTAATTCTGTAATCTGAGATTCAAGTGCAACACGAACAAAACGGGCTTCGTTTACCAGCTTCATATCTATAAGGCTTACAAGGCTTCCTTTCTGTGGAAAAACTTCAATAATCTTTGTTTTGCTCAATTCCTGTAAAGCTTCGTGAACTGGAGTCCTGGAAAGTTCCAGTTCGTCTGCTAAGTCCTGTTCGCTAAGCATACTGCCAGGTTTTAATTCCAGATTAATAATATTGTGGTGAATAATTCTGTATGCGTAGTCTCTATTAGATTCCCGATCCAGTTTTTCTGATACCTTCATCATTTTAACATCCTGAAATATATATATTTTTTTAAAACTTGACTTCCTTCATTCTTAGAATATCATAATAATATATTAATGAACTAGCATACTAGTATGCAATAAGATAAAAATGAATGAAATTAAAAACATTCACTGGAAGAACGCTTTTTCATTTTCGCTTAGTTACAGAGATTCCATCACCAACTTCGTAGAAAGTAGTTTCAAAATTTTCATTCGCCTTAAGGAATGCTATATACTTACGGATTTTTTTTACAAGCTTGATAGTACTGTAGTTGTGGGTAAGGCTTAGGTCTTCTACCATTCCGTGGAAAGAAAGGTTATCGCTGATTACAACTCCACCTGGAGCAAGGTTTGCAGTAAATTTTTCGAAGTGCTTCTGATACTGGGCTTTTGGACCGTCTATGAAGATTAAATCAAATTCACCATCAATTTCTACCTGAGCTGCGTCTCCTAAAATGGCTGTAATGCGGTTGTCTAACCCCTGATCTACAAAATTCTGTTTTGCAGTAATATGGCGGTCTATATCCAATTCAATTGTGGTTACAGTTACATCTGGAGAAACTTTTGCAAATTCGCTGGCAGAAAAACCAATGGCAGTTCCAATTTCCAGAATTCGCTTAATGTTATGGTCTTTTATGTACTGGCAGATAAAATCGATTCCCCCATCCCGCATAATTGGGATTGAGTTCTTTTTTGCATAGGTTTTAATGGCTGCTATTTCTTCCATAATTGTTGCTCCGTGTAACTTCATATATAATAAAGAAAAGGAAGGTAAAGGGGAAGATTGAATATGAAATTAAAGTTTTCTGAGACTACAAAAGGGATTTTATTACTTATTTTATCTGCATTTTTCTTTGCCCTTATGGCAGTTTTTGTACGCCTTTCCGGGGATATCTTTTTTGTACAGAAAGCATTTTTTAGAAATATAGTAGCTTTTGTGATTGCTCTTGCTGGTATACTAATTGATATAAAAAAACACGGCTATCAGGTGGCGGTAGTGCCAAAGGGCGCCTTTATCTATCTTTTGTTGCGGGCAATTACAGGTTCAATTGGTATTTTTGGAAATTTTTATGCTGTAGACCGGCTTGTTTTGTCTGATGCAGCAATTCTTAATAAAATGGCACCTTTTTTTGCCATAGTTTTCAGCTTTGTTCTTATAAGAGAAAAGATTAAACCTGTTCCTCTGGCTGCAATTATAATTGCGTTTTTAGGTTCTATGCTGATTGTAAAACCAAGCTTTAATTTTTCACAAATGATACCAACTCTTGCAGGTTTTGCGGGGGGTGTAGGGGCAGGTTTTGCTTATGCCTGTGTGCGCAAGCTTAGTACCCTTAAGTGCAATGGAAAAATCATCATTCTGTTCTTTTCTGGCTTTAGTATGATGCTTTCCCTCCCATATATGATTGTAAGCTTTAATCCTATGACCTGGCAGCAGATTGCTTTTCTTTGTTGTGCCGGGGCTTGTGCAGCAGGGGGACAGTTCTCTATTACTGCGGCTTATTATCATGCACCTGCCAGCAAAATTTCAATTTACGACTATACACAGATTATTTTCTCTACATTACTTGGCCTGATTTTCTTTGGACAGCTTCCAGATTATCTAAGTGTTATAGGTTATGTGATAATTATTTCTATGGCTCTTTTAAATTTCTTCTATAACAAGAAGGAACAGGAAAAAAAATAAGAAAAGTTTATAAATACTAAAGTTATTAATTGTCTTTAAATATTTGTAGTGATAAAATTAAATTATCAGGTAAATCCATGGAAACTGATAGTCGCTTAACAAAACTACTTTCATCATTTGAACGCTACTACACAATTGAAACAGACAATCCTACTCAACCCTTTAATGCAGAAGCATTTTTTAATGTTCACGGCGAACAGTATGTGCTTTTAAAAATTGCAAAAATAGCAGAAATGGATTCTAAAGATTATGTTTACTTTAAAGTGGAAGATAATCTTGATTCTGATAAATTACAGACTTTGGCTCAAACAGCATGGGATGCGGGAATTGCCAAAGTTGTTCCTTACAGCGGTCATCGAAATTCAGATGTAACATTAATTATTCTTGCCTATAAAATTGATGATGACACAAAAAAACTAATCAAAAAAATAAAATTCTATAAATCATATAAATTCAGCTTTTGGGGCTGGAGCCATTTCAGGTTGGTTGTAAAAGAACTTTCTTCAAACAAGATTTATTTCAACAGATTTGGGTCAGATTTGAAAAAAGTTCTTATCAACATATAAAAAACTTATAATCTATTTTCCAAGGGGGAAAATGAAAATGTCAGCATTATTAATTATTCTTGCTGCTATTGCTTTACTTTTCGTTGGATATGTTTTCTACGGAAAGTGGCTTTCTAAACAGTGGGGTATTGATGAATCTATCGAAACTCCAGCTAAAAAAATGCCAGATGGCGTTGACTATGTAGAAGCTAAACCAGCTGTATTGATGGGACATCACTTCTCTTCAATTGCTGGTGCTGGTCCAATCAACGGTCCTATCCAGGCTGCTGTATTTGGATGGGTTCCAGTATTCTTGTGGTGTGTAATCGGAGGTATTTTCTTCGGTGGTGTACACGATTACGGTTCTTTGTTTGCTTCTGTTCGTCATGATGGTAAATCTGTTGGTGAAATCATCAAAGATTCAATGGGTAAAACAGCAAAGAAGTTGTTCATTATCTTTGCTTTGCTTGTATTGATTCTTGTAATTGCTTCTTTTGTAAACGTAGTAGCATCTACATTCTTCTCTACTGCAGATGATATTGCAAAAGCCGGAATGTCATTCGGTTTTGTAAAGAATCCTACTGGAAATCAGACAACAGCCATGATTTCTGTTCTCTTTATCGTGCTTGCTGTAGTATATGGTATTCTTACAAACAAATGTGGTCTTAAGACTCTTCCTGCAACAATCATTGGTATTGTGGGAATTGTAGGAATTGTTATTTTGGGTCTTAACTTCGGTATCGTAATGAACCGCACAGCATGGATTATCTTTGTTGCTGTGTATATTGCAGTTGCATCTTTGATTCCAGTATGGATCATGCTTCAGCCACGTGACTATCTTTCATCATTCCTTCTTTATGCAATGATGTTGATTGCTATCGTTGGTATCGTATGGTCTGCATTTACAGGAAATGCTCGTGGAGTTCAGTTCAATCTTCCTGCATTTACAGGTTGGAAACAGTCTATTGGTACTATGTTCCCTGCATTGTTCATTACAGTAGCTTGTGGTGCATGTTCAGGTTTCCACTCATTGATCGCTTCTGGTACAACTTCAAAACAGCTTGATAACGAAAAGAATGCTAAAGCAATCGGTTACGGTTCAATGTTGATTGAATCTGGTCTCGGTATTATTTCTTTGATCGCTATTGGTGTTGTTTCAAATCAGTTCCTTGTAAACATTGATGGTGTATGGTCATTCAAAGGATCTCCAGCTACTGCATTTGGTTCTGGTATCGCATTCCTATTCGGTAACGACGGAACTGTTGTTAACAGCACAATTAAGGCACTTCTTACACTTGCAGTTTCTGTATTCGCACTTACATCTCTTGACTCAGCTACTCGTTTAAGCCGCTTTATGTTCTCTGAACTCTTCCTTAAAGATGGTGAAGCAACATGGAAAGATGCTTCTGGTGTTCGCAAAGTTCTTGCAAATCCATTGTTCGGAACAGCTTTGATGGTTATCATCGGTTCTACACTTGGATTCCTCAAACTCTCTGCAATCTGGGGACTCTTTGGTGCTGCTAACCAGCTGCTTGCAGGTATTGCTCTTCTTGCTGTTGCTGCATGGCTTGGTCAGGTTGGAAAGAACAACAAAATGTTCTATATTCCAATGGTATTCATGCTTGCTGCTACATTGACAAGCCTTGTACTTACTGTAATTGGTAAAATTAAAGCAATGGTTGCAGGTGCAAAAAACGCATTCTTCTGGGGCAACTGGTTCCAGTTAATCTTCGCTTCTGCAATGGTTATATTGGCTGTAATTCTTGTAATCGAAGGTGTTCAGACTTTCATAAAACAGATTAAAGCTAAAAAGAATGCTTAAGTAAAAGATTAAGTTAAATATAAATACCCTGTCAGAAATGGCAGGGTATTTTTTTTGCAGATTACAATGATATATTTTATCTAGTTGTTTTCTGGCAAAGTTTCAGCTAATGCTTTGTAGAATTCTGGAAAGTTTTTTTCCAGAACTACAGGACGACCATTAGCATCCAGGAAACAGTGCATGCTGCTGCCTGTAAATACAACTTCGCCTTTACATTTCATTTCATAACCGATAGTAAGCTTGAATGCAGAAATTTTTAATGCACGAACTGAAACTTCAATAACATCTGGAAATGTTGTTGTTTTCTTATAATTAGCTTCAATTCCAATTACAGGAGAGCCCACACCAGATTCTTCCATTTTGTCGTAACCATAGCCAATTTGTTCCATAAAATCAACTCGAGCTTCTTCCATAAAACGAATGTAGTTGGAATGATGAGTGATACCCATTTTGTCTGTTTCGTAATAATTAACTTTGTGAATGTAAGGTTTCATAATATGTTTATTTTGACAGATTATGTAAAATTGTCAATATTTGCATCAGCTTATGCTTTTTATTTAAATATAATAAAATGTTATAATTTGTAAATGGAGAGTTATCTGGATAAAAAAATTACTTAAGATTATTGAAGCAGCTGTTTCCAGAGGTTATAAATTCAAGCTGGATCAGACTTTACCGAATTCCATCAGCTGAGGTTGCTTTTGATTCTTCCATAGAAAAATAAATTAACTCGGGATGATATTCAAAATGCATATTGTCCCAGATGCCCCATTTTCCACCCCAAATAAAACCTTCTTCTTCAAATATTTTTATAACCGACTGAGGCGGCATCCAGCGGCGTTTTAATGGAGTTAACATCCAGTTTTCAGGATCCCGGTCTTTAGCCCAGCTCCAGTAAACATCCTTTCCCTGATAGGATTTTGGAAGAACATCCACAGCAATTCCAAGACTGTGAAAAGATTTTCTGTTTGTATTTGCAATTACCCGCCAGAAGTAGGCTTCGGTACTTCGCAAACCATCAATAAAAGTTTGAACTTCGGGATCAATTGCTGCCAGTTCCTGAATTCTAAGCTCAACTTTTTTAAGAGGAGCCTTGATGCGCTCATGTATGTTTATGCGCTTGCCCAAGAAAGTAGTGTGGGTAATATGGGTTTCCAGCTTTACACGGGATGTACTGTCGTATATTGCATCAAAAAAGAACATTGGCGTGCCGGCTTCGTTTTTTCTGCTTTCGTTTGAGCCTAAAGATTTAAGCCGTTCTATCTGTTCTGGAGTAAAATCTGCGGGATCTGCCAGTGGGGCTTCGTAGGAATAGTGGTAGAGCAGAGTCCAGTATTTGTCTTTGTTGATTAATTCGTCCTGAGGCAGAAGGCTGCCGTTGCTCCAGTAGAGGGTTTCAATGCGAGGTCTGTCCCCGTTGTTACTCTGCAGCTTGAAATTGGAGGAAGGTCTGTCCCCGTTGTTACTCTGCAGCTTGGAATTGGAGGAAGGTCTGTCCCCATTGTTCGGAATTTCCATTGTGATTTTCCAATCCTGCAGGTCTTCCTGATATTCGGAAGTAAAAATTATGTCTGGATAAGCTTTTTTGAATATGTACAGTTTGTCTGGTTCTTGTGGGATAACAGATTTTTGCTGTTTTGCTGTATTTTTTTTCCGGGAAAACAGGTTTTTAATACTGCTTTTTGCAAAAACAGGAAAAAAAAGAGAAAAAATCAGTGAAATTGAAAGCACTTTTTTTAAGGTAAGTTTCATAATAGCATTATATCACATATTCAATTTGTATTATTTACAACAATAATTCATTTTTATAGTTTAAAATACAGTTTTACTTTGTAATTTCACCAAAAAATTGACCTTAATTGTGTATTTCACTAAAATAAAATCGTTGCAACGACGTAACAAAAGGACTTTTTTTATGACAAACATCAACTTACCTGAAATTTTTGGAAGTCTGGTTTTTAATCAGTCTGTTATGAAAGAAACTTTGCCTGCCGAAACCTACAAAGCGCTTAAGCTTACAATGGATGAAGGTGTTCCACTTAATCTGGAGGTAGCAAATCAGGTAGCTGATGCAATGAAGAATTGGGCCATTTCAAAAGGTGCAACTCATTATTCACACTGGTTTCAGCCATTAACAGGTATTACAGCTGAAAAACACGATTCTTTCCTTACTCCTGCCCCAGAAGGAAAAATTTTAATGAACTTCAGCGGAAAAGAATTGATAAAAGGTGAACCTGATGCTTCTTCTTTCCCAAGTGGAGGAAAACGTTCAACTTTTGAAGCCCGCGGTTATACTGTATGGGATCCAACTTCCTATCCTTTTGTGAAAGATCATACACTTTGTATTCCAACAGCTTTCTGTTCCTGGACCGGTGAAGCTCTTGATAAAAAAACTCCGCTTTTGCGTTCTATGGAAAGCTTAAATAAACAGTCTCTGCGTATTCTTAAGCTTTTTGGAAATGATGCAAAGCATGTTACTACAACAATGGGGCCTGAGCAGGAATATTTCCTTGTAGATGAAAAGCTTTATCAGCAACGACTTGATTTGAAGATGTGTGGTAGAACCTTGTTTGGTGCGCCAGCTGTAAAAGGTCAGGAAATGGATGACCAGTATTTTGCGGCAATCAAACCTCGTGTTATTGAATACATGGAAGATTTGAATACTGAACTGTGGAAACTGGGAATTTACGCCAAAACAGAACATAACGAAGGAGCGCCGGCACAACACGAAATGGCGCCAATCTTTACAACATCAAATCTTGCTGCAGACCAGAATCAACTGACAATGGAAATCATGAAAAAGGTTGCCAGAAGACACGGATTGATTTGTCTTTTGCACGAAAAACCTTTTGCTGGTGTTGCAGGTAGCGGTAAGCACAATAACTGGTCTATTGCTACAGATAAAGGCGAAAATCTTTTTGCTCCTGGAAAAACTCCTCGAGATAATGCACAGTTCCTTTTGTTCCTTACTGCAGTTATAAAAGCTGTAGATGATAATCAGGATTTGCTCCGATATTCAGTAGCATCAGCTGGAAACGATAATCGTCTTGGAGCTATTGAAGCACCACCAGCAATCATGTCTATTTATGTTGGTGATGAACTTGAAGCCGTTCTTGAATCAATTAAGGAAGGAAAATCTTATACAAATCAAAATGGTGCAAAACTTAACATTGGTGTTGATGTACTTCCAGGTATTCCAAAGGATTCAACAGACCGTAATAGAACATCCCCATTTGCATTTACAGGAAATCGTTTTGAATTCCGCTCTGTAGGAAGTTCACTTTCTATTTCTGGTCCAAATACAATTTTGAATTCAATTCTGGCAGATACACTTAGAGCTTTTGCTGATGAACTTGAAAAATCATCTAATTTTGATGAAGATTTGCAGTCTTTGATTAAGAGAGAAATTACAGATCACTGGAAGATTCTGTTTAATGGAAATGGATATACAGATGATTGGGTAAAGGAAGCTGAGCGCCGTGGTCTTAAAAACTATCGTACAACTCCAGACGCAATAGAACACTATCTTGATAAGAAAAATATTGATTTGTTTACTCGTATGCAGATTTATACTCCAGAAGAGATGAAGAGTCATTACGAGATTAAACTTGAAAAATACTGTCAGGTTTTGAACATTGAAGTTAATACAATGCGAACAATGGTATTAAAGAATATTGTTCCATCAACTTATAAATACATAAATCTTATTGCAGATACACAGTCAAAAATGTCACGCAAAGGCAGGGTAAAAGGAATGCTTTCGGTATTTAAGACTGGAGACAGTAAAGATCTGATGAGTTTAATGGGTCTGATGATGCAGGCTTTATCAAAATTGAACGAAAATCAGGCAGCAGCTAATAAAAAAGCCGATTTGCTGGAAAGAGCAAAAACTTATGCACAGTCAGTTTTGCCTGCAATGAGGGATCTTCGTTCCGTTGCAGATGAAATAGAACAATATCTTGGATTGGAATTCAAACCTTATCCAAGTTATGATGATTTATTGTTCAGTGTACAGTAAAAGACAGGGGATGTTTGTTTTGAAGCATCCCCTTGTTTTATTTATATCTGAATTTAGTTTTCTTAATCTTTATTTTTGATTTTTCGCCAATGTAATAGTTATAGATTCCTTTTGCACCTTTTTTTGCATTGTATAGATTGTAACCATTTTTAGTTTGTATAACAAAACATGGATTATATGTTGAGTTATCTATAAAAATGATATTACCTTTTTCGGTGTATTTAGGATTCTGCATTACATAGTCCTTAAGAGTTTCTGAAGCATTGAAATCTGGATTTATGTCCATAATCTGATTGTAGCGGATAATTGCTTTTGAGTATTTTTTGTTAAGCTTATGATTTTCTTTATAGTAGTCCTTGTTTACTTTGCAGATTTCTCCACTATATTTAAGGATTATGGCAACTTTTTTGGAAAAAAGCTTTACAACAGGATGCTTCTTTCCCTTTTTAGTTCGTATTACAGAGCGTAAATCGCCAGAAAGGTTTTTTTTGTTTTTGCTGATTTTTTTCTGAGCTTTGAAAAGTTCATCTTCCTGTTTAAAGAATTGTTTTTGCTCTTCAAGCCGCTCATCAAAAATATTTGCTTTTTGAATTACAGTTCTATCGATGTCTGGATTGATGGTGATGCTGCCATCTTTTGTCATGTAGAATTCGTATAGATTGTTGTTAACTGTTATGCAGATTCTGAAATAGGAATCGTAGGCTTCCATGAAAAAATCATGAATGCTTTTGTTACGGTTTGTGAAAATTTCCTTAATCTCAGGATTGATGGCAGAATCAGAAAGTAATGCTTCATCAAAAACGGCTGTTCCAAAATAGCGGATTGATTCATCTGAATAACCAGGATTAAGACGGAGGAATAAAGTCCAGATTTCGGAATAGTAAAACTGGAAATTAAACTTATTGTTTATGACTAAAGTACATGGGCCTTCGCTGAAGTGAAAATCATTGATGCTGCAGGAAATGGAATCTATCTGCTGGCCATTTTTCCATAATCCCCCGGAATATTTTAGGAGATTATCCTTTGCAGCGGGGGCTTTATCTGTAGTGAATGAGTTTGCAGGAAGAGTTAATGGAGCTTCCTTAAATTGCCAGATGGTATCATCCAGGTTTTTATAGTAAAAACCGGTTTTCCCCTGAGGATTTATTGCTGCAACTCGCAATTCACGGGCAGAATTTCCTTTTCCAGTCTGAATGATGGTTACATAAGTTGTGGATTTAGCGCCATTTGGAAGGGGTGGTTCCATTTTCCAAGGAGCGTTTGGTAAAACCCACAGGGTTGTGTTTGATTTTTTATTGGAGCCTGGTAGGGAAGAATATACTTCTTCGTATGTGTAATCATAAAGCATTGGATTAGAGCCAACGGTGTTGAAATCTACAAGGCGGGTGTACATTCTTCCATCTTTTGTGATTGCGAAATAAGTTGAAGCACTTTCGGAAAAGTTTTCCAATTGAACGCCGTCTGGGGTTCTGAAGCTGTGGCTAAGATCGGAAGGGCAGGCTGGATCGGAATAATGTATAGTCTGACCGTCTTCGCAAAGGAAAGGAATTGATTCAACACCTAAAGGACCATAATTATGCTGATTACCGCAAATATCTTCATAATACTCAACATCAAGACGACTTGAACCTACAGCCCAAGCTTTTTTATTGCGCACAACTTCATTCTGATATAGAGGCATTTTAATTGGCCAGCCAAAATAATCTACCCATTCAAAAGGTGTATAGCTGGTAATTTTTTTTGTATAGCATCTGTACAACTGACCTTCATCTGAGAATGCATACAAAACATCTGCATCGGCAGCAATTTCTACTACGCGTTTTACTGCAGGAAACTTATTTTTGGATGAGTGAGGGAGGCCTGTCCCCAAAAGTGGCTCCCAGGCAGATTTATCGGTTCCCCGTTTTTTATAATACACACGACCATTAAAAAGTAAAAACTCGTACTCAAAAGAAAAACTTTGAGTTTGGGTTTTTATCCAGATTGTGTCTGGAAAGTCCCCGTTTATATTTTCTGATGAAGGTAAATCTTCCAGTTTTAGAGGTGAACCTTCATTTTCCAGAAAATAGCGGGAACTTTTAGGAATTGATGAACAGGCAGTAACAGTCCAAAGAAGTACTGCTACTGCACCAAAATTAAGTATTTTTGTTATTTTATCTGTAAGCTTCATGATTAGATTCTATTTTTCATTTCAAAGTAGCCAAAGAAGTTTTTGTTTGTAATGTTCCAGCCACATCCACCTTCAAAAATAAAATTGCATAAACCAATCAAAGAAATCTGAGCACGGGCAAATCCACCTGCACACTGACTAAATGTTCCGTTATAGGCAATGTCGTAGAAACCACCAAGTTTGAATTGCTGCAAAATAATAAGTTCAGCTGCTGTGATTCCTGGATCAAGATTTACAAGGAAAAGTTCAGATGCGTTTGAAGCTACAAGAGAATTGTAGTCAGAAGGCTTTTCTGCACGGAAGAAGTCTGATTTGTAAAGGCGAGTCTGGGCAGATTCTGTTTTATTAAAGTTTGCAAATGCATAACGGATGGATGCATTGTCTGCAATTCCAAAGGAAAG
Source organism: Treponema sp. (assembly GCA_016292805.1). Taxonomy (GTDB): domain Bacteria; phylum Spirochaetota; class Spirochaetia; order Treponematales; family Treponemataceae; genus Treponema_D. Next base: position 19,821 of record JAEDFM010000009.1, read on the forward strand.
TTTTGGTGTTGATTTACTGAATACGGAAGCATTGATAGATCCTTTGAAATTACCTCTAATACCATTTGAAAGTGCATTGAAAAACTCACCTGAAATAAAGTAATAAGGCTTAAAGCTTACATAACCTTTAGTGTCATTTCCTGTTTCAATATGGAGACCAGATTTAATAAGAATATCATCCGGATGAAATTTCTGGTCTGTAAGAACTTCTGCAGTTGTCAGAATTGATTTCATTGAATATGGGAAAAACTGAGGACGGATTTTAATGGTAGCAGCACCGTAGAATTGGGCAGGCTTGAATTTTTCGTAGGCAAAAGCATAAGAGGCGAATAAGGTAGCATCAAATACAGAGGATGGGCTATAACGAATTAATCCATCTACACAGAAATGCTTATAATTGAAAGGGAAAGTGGCACCAAGCTTTGCATACAGTTTTGATGCATCTTCAAAAATATAGGCTGAAATACCAGTTTTATTATAAAGTGAGTAATCTGGGTAATCTATTTCTGGGAAAACAGGCCAGATTTTGAGACCAAAGTAGTTTTCAGACTGTTTGAGAGTTTCGTTAGTAAGAACATGTTTGATTGTTGCATCAGCAAACTTATCTGTTTCCTTGCGGCGGTCAGTTAAATCTTTTTTACCATGAGGACATTTTAGAACATCATCCATTACCGCATTAGCAGAAGCATAACCGATTTCAGAAAGTTCCTGAGCTTTATCAAAAGCCATAAATGAAAAGTGCTCAACATCGTTACGAATAACAACCGGCTTGAAGTTTTTGATGTCTTTAGAGGCTTGTCTTTCTTTCCCAATGGACATTGTTCTGTTTAATACAACGATAGGATTGTTATAGTTCAGAACAGCATCATAAAAAGCTGTCGAAATAATGATATTTGGGGAGAAGTGTTCTGCAATTGTAAGGCCGGCAATATCAATAGCACCACTGTCGATTAATCTGACAGAAGTTTTTGCTTCATCAGATAATTTCATATCTGTTGGTTCCATAATTGCAGACATAGCAAAGGCAGCTGTCATTACATTTGCAAAATCTCCACTTGCATGCCAGATCTGGCGTTTAGTATATAAATCTTCAGTAAGAATTAAGATTGGAATTGGACATTCACTTAAATCAGTTTGTTCTTTTCCAAGTAAATCATTTACAAGAGCACGGTATTTGCGAACTGAAAGGATTCCGCCGTGAATTGGAATTACAGGTTCAAAATACTGAGTCAATGAAATATTCGAAATGACTTCAGCAATTTTATCTGGAGAGAAACCGTAAGCATAAAACATACCGATAATTGCACCCATAGAGTTTGCTACAATGAAGTCTGGAGTAACATTGTTTTCTTCCAAAGCTTTAAGTGTTCCGATATGGGCAAAAGCTCTGGCTGAACCGCCACAAAGAACAAGGCCCATAGGTTCACGACCTTCTTCTTTGCGAATTTTATCGATTTTCGCCTGAAATTCATCTATTCCTTCATAGATTGGTACACTTTGAAGTGAAAAATAATCATTTTCATCAATCATTAATTTTGTGCCTGATTGAGCAGTTAAAACATGGAAGGAAGAAATTAAGATTAACATTGATGTTAAAAGGCGTTTTAAAAAAACTGATTTCATATACAGACTCTCCTTTTTTTGTATGCAAAAAAAATGTCACACGCAAACTCGTATGACATTCAATATTTTTAGTGTAATGACATATAACTGGACAAAAGTCTTTTCAGACTAGAGTTTACCAGATTCTGCAGCTCCAGGGAGACCTATATCTTTACGATAGAAAGCATTTTCAAATTTTACAGCTGTAATACCTTTGTAAGCTTTTTCCCAAGCTTCTTTGAAAGTATCACCATAAGCTGAACATGCAAGAACACGGCCACCACTTGTGAGTAAGTCACCATTGCCACGTCTTCCGCTAACTGCACCTGCAACAAAGATTTTTGCTGTGCTGTCTTTAAGAATTTCTTCATTAATTGTGATTTCGCAGCCTTTTTTGTAAGAAGCAGGATAACCTCCACTTACAACTACAGGAGCTACCTGATAACCAGGTTTCCATGCAAATTTGAAATTTTTAAGTGTTCCGTTAAGAATTGATGTACACATAGACGCAAAATCAAAATCCATCAATGGAAGAACAGCTTGTGTTTCTGGATCACCAAGACGAACATTGTATTCAAGTAACTTTGGTCCTTTTGGAGTAAGCATAACACCAAAGAAAATGAATCCACGATAATCAAACTGTTCTTTAATGAGACCATTAAGAGTTGGCTGGAGAATATCCTTATCAAATTTGGCCATCATATCTTCTGTAACATCATCAAGGGGACAAACAGCTCCCATACCACCAGTATTAGGGCCTTTTGCACCATCCATAAGACGCTTGTGGTCGCGGGCTGGTAAGAAAGGAATGATTGTTGCGTTTCCATTTACAGCATATTCAGGTGTTACAGAAACAGCAGCTAAAACAGAAATTTCAACGCCTTCAAGGTAGTCTTCAATTACAAGTTTTTTACCTGCATCACCAACTTTGCCACCATCCATCATATCTTCTACAGCTGCTAAAGCTTCTTCGACGGTAGCTGCAACAACAACGCCTTTTCCGGCAGCAAGTCCATCTGCTTTAATAACGATTGGAGCACCATGCTTTTTAATATATTCAATAGCAGGTTCTTTACTTACGAAAGTTTCGCTTCCAGCACAAGCTACGTTGTATTTTTTCATAAAGCTCTTAGAAAGATCTTTACTTGCTTCCAGCTGTGCACCTGCTTTTCTAGGGCCAACACATGGAATGTTTGCGTTCCAGAATTCATCTGCAAGACCGTCTGCCAAAGGATCTTCTGGTCCAATTACGGCCATGCGACAGTTTTCATGTTTTGCAATTGCAACGTAAGGATTGTCCCCGTCCTTAATATAGTCACAATCTTTTGGATTAACATTTACACATTTTGATTCATTTGCAGTTCCACCGTTTCCAGGAACAACAAAGATTTTATCAACAACTGAGCTTTGTGCTAATTTCCAGCAAATAGTGTGCTCACGTCCACCACTGCCAACTACTATGATATTCATGACCATATAATATAGAAAAAATGAGTTAAAGACAATAAATAATCATAGGAGGTCTATCCCTGTTGAAATGGCAGCTTTGAATTAAAGTAAGGTCTGTCCCCGCTGTTAGCGATGGGAGCCCCTGCGAAGCAGCCGACCGCAGGCTGAAAGCCGAGGACGGTGAGCGAATAGCGAAGGGCGGACGTAGCGACCGCGGTAGAATACCGCGGAACAGAAAAAAAATCCCTCTTTTCTGCAAAAAATGGAGGAAAAAAGGGATTAAAAGGTGATAAAAATGTGAATTAGTTAATTTTTGCGTCGAACTGTTCTACAATTTTTCCGCTTAAACCTGTATATGTAAGAGGTGTTGCAGCAAGAAGACGAGCTTTTACTTCGGCACTTACATCAAGATTTTTTGCCAGGTTGTGGAAATCTTGGATAGAAACTTTCTTTCCGCGAGTAATTTCCTTAAGGCGTTCATAAGGTTTATCAACACCACTCATACGGAGAAGGTTCTGGTAAGCTTCGGCAAGAACTTCAGGAGTTGTTTCTAATGCTTCTGTAATTTTGTCTGCATTTACTTCGATTTTGCCTAAACCTTTCTGAAGACTAGCGTATCCAATCATTGAGTGAGCAAAAGCAACGCCCATGTTGCGTTCTACTGTTGAGTCTGTAAGGTCGCGCTGGAGACGGCTGATACAAAGTTTACGAACGAAGAATTCGAACATTGAGTTTGCAAAACCAAAGTTTCCTTCTGCATTTTCAAAATCAATAGGATTTACTTTGTGTGGCATTGCTGACGAACCGATTTCACCGGCAACTGCACGCTGTTTAATCCATCCGTCAGAAATATAGCGCCATGTATCCATTGCAAAGTCAATAAGGATATTATTGATGCGTTTAACACCGTCAAATACGCGGAGGTATGAGTCATGTGGTTCAATCTGTGCAGTAATTGGATTAAAGCGAACTTTAAGAGGTTTTGTATGCATATAAGCATTGTCCAATGGTGTAATGCTGTCGTTGAAAGAATTGATAAGTTCGTGGCTGAAATTAATCCAGTCAAAATCTGGGAATACAAAGTTGTGTGCGTTGAATCCGCCAGTTGCACCGTTGAGTTTAAGAAGAATATCAATATTTCCAAGCTGAACAAGTTCTTCTTTCATACGGTTTACAAAAACTAAAATTTCTTTGCCGAAAGTTGTTGGAGTTGCAGGCTGTCCGTGAGTGCGGGCAAGCATAGAAAGATCTTTGTGTTCAACTGAAAGTTTGTAAAGGCTGTCATAAATTTTAAGGATTTCTGGAAGAACAACTTCGTTTACAGCATCACGAATCATAAGTCCGTAACTGATATTGTTTATATCTTCTGAAGTAAGGGCAAAATGTACATATTCCAGGATATTTTCCATGCCCATTTCTTTGATTTTACGTTTGATGAAGTATTCAATGGCTTTAACGTCGTGATTTGTGGCAGGTGTACCATCGTAACCTTTTGTTTCAAAGGCTTTTATGATTTCGGCATCTTCGATTGAAATGTCGATGATAGAACGAAGTTTTGATGTATCAACTGGCTCTTTAACTCTTTCTTTAAGCATTGGAGTATCAAGCAGTTTAATAAGATAGTTTATTTCTGTGTAAATGCGGTACTTCATCAGCGCCATTTCGCTGAAATACCCCTGCAAACATTTAGTTTTTCCTTCGTAACGTCCATCTACTGGTGAAACACTTGTTAAAGACATATTGGCCTCTCAAAAATTGATTTATGGGGGTATTATATCAAAAAATGAGTTTATGTGGTATATGTTCTGAGGTCTGTCCCTGAAATTGCTTACCCCCATAGATATACAAACAACGTTAATCTGCGCGAGGTTTATGGCAGTTTGAACAGCCGATTACATGAACATGTTTTTTACCAAGGGATTTGTTGAAAAGTCGAGCTGTTAATGACTGATCTTGGGCTATAGGCTTATGGCAAACAGGGCAGATTCGTTTAAGGCCTGGCTGGCATTTTGGATAACAGCGTGGACACCCCATTACAACCATCAATTGGTCTGGAACATTCATAGGACGATATACTTTTGAAATTAAGTTTTCTCCAACATATAAACTAGAATCACATATTGGACATTTTACTGGCTGTAAGTTCTTTGATTTTGTATTCTTTTTATTGAGATTTTGGTAATACTTTAAAATCCATACAATAAGGGCAATGATTACACAAACGGCAATCCCCATTACTAAATATTCCATATGTAAATTATGAAGAATTTCACAAAAAAATGCAAAAAAAATTAAAAAAACTCTAAACAATTTTTCCCTCTCTCCGATTATGTAGTAAAGGGTGGTGAGAACCCTAACCAAAGAATAAGGAGATTATTATGGTTATCAATCACAATATGAGTGCTATGTTCGCTCAGCGTTCACAGGGTATCCAGGACCTCAATCAGCAGAAATCTATGGAAAAGCTTTCATCAGGCATGAGAATCAATCGCGCTGGTGATGATGCTTCTGGACTTGCAGTTTCAGAAAAAATGCGTTCACAGATCCGCGGTTTGAACCAGGCTTCTACAAACGCAGAAAACGGAATTTCTTTCATCCAGACAACTGAAGGTTATTTGCAGGAAACAACTGACATTGTTCAGCGTATCCGTGAATTGGCTATTCAGTCTTCAAACGGTATTTACTCAGATGAAGATCGTATGCAGATTCAGGTTGAAGTTTCTTCATTAATCGCAGAAGTTGACCGTGTAGCTTCAGCTGCTCAGTTCAACGGTATGAATATGTTGACAGGACGTTTTGCTCGCCCAACTGGTGAAAATGTTGTTACAGGTTCTATGTGGTTCCATATTGGTGCTAACATGGATCAGAGAACACAGGTTTATATCGGTACAATGTCTGCAATGGCTCTTGGTCTTCGCAACGTTGGAGATGAATCTATCATGACTTTGGAAACTCCAGAAGATGCTAACCGCGCAATCGGTACATTGGATGAAGCATTGAAAAAGATCAACAAACAGCGTGCTGACCTCGGTGCTTATCAGAACCGTCTCGACATGACAATTAAAGGTCTTGATATTGGTGCTGAAAACCTCCAGGCTTCTGAATCACGTATCCGTGATACAGATATGGCTGCAGAAATGGTTGAATTCACAAAAGATTCAGTTCTTTCTCAGGCTGGAACAGCTATGTTGGCTCAGGCAAATCAGTCAAGCCAGAATGTATTGTCTTTACTTCGCTAGTAAATTGGCAGTATAGCAATATAAACAGAAAGCGTCGTTCAAAGAGCGGCGCTTTTTTATTTTAACAGGAGAAATATACAAATATTCGAGAATGGGGACAGACCTTGTTGGACAGAATGGGGACAGACCTCAAACTGTTAAAATTCACTGCGCCCACGGAAACTTAGACTGAGGGTTCGTTTGTCAATGTATTCAAGGTCACCGCCAACTGGGATTCCAGTAGCTAGTCTGGTAACTTTTGGGGGATTTTGAAGATTTAGGTCCATAATTGTTTTGTTCAGATAAAGTGCTGTTGTATCGCCTTCAACGGTCGGGTTTGTTGCAATGATGATTTCTGTAATCTGTCCTGTGCGTATACGGTTCATAAGCTGTGGAATTGCCAGTTGTGATGGTCCTACACCTTCCAATGGTTTTATAAGGCCTCCTAATACATGGTACAACCCCTTATATTCTCCGTGGGCTTCTATTGTCGATACATCCTGTGGCTGTTCTACAACACAAATCTGAGAATTATTTCTTAATGAATCTGAGCAAATAGGGCAAGGTTCTGTTTCTGTCCAGTTGCCGCAAATAGAGCATGGTTTAATTTTATCGTGAAGCTGGCTCATATTAAGAGCAAACTGTTTAACATAAGTGCTGTCTTGTTTTAAAAGCCAGTTAACCATTCTGACTGCACTTTTCTTTCCAATTCCAGGAAGCTTTGAAAAATTACCTGTCAGTTCATCAAATGCATTCATTTTTCCCACCCGCAGCCTGAATTACAATCCAAACTGGCTTAAATCCAATCCACCAAGCAATGAACTTGATTTTGCTTTAATCTGTTCCTGAATATTTTCCATTGCGTTGTTATGAGCCGCAACAATTAAATCTTCAAGCATCTTTACATCTCTATTATCAACGCAGATTGGATCAAGTTTTATGTTCTGCATTTCAAATTTACCATTCAATGTAACAGTTACCATTCTTCCGCCAGAAGAGCCTTCTGCTGTTAAAGACGCCAGTTCTGCCTGAAGTTTTTCAGACTGTTCTTTTATGGCCTGTGTATTCTTTAATAATTCAAATGGATTCATATTTTTATTCCTTTATTTATAAATATAGCAAAATTATTGACCTGTGATTATATCACCTTTGAATGCATCAACCAGAATCTGAACCTGCATAGGCACTGATTTTTTTACAGAAGTCTGTTGTGTATTTGAGGTCTGTCCCTGTGAAACCTTAAATTCCATGGTTTTACCGCACACTGAAGAAATTTCCTGTGAAATGACTGGAATCTTTTTCTTGAGAACTTCCAGGTCATAGTTATTTGCAACTGTGGTTTCAACTGTACTGTCAGAAATTCTCCAGAAGCCTGTTTTATCAAGACTTGTAGATGCAAAATGGTCATTTACTTCAAGTGCAGCTTTTACACTTCCTCGAAGCTGGGCAATGGAAATTTTGCGTCCGTCACCAGTTGTAAATGTATCGGACAATTGAACAGGTGCAGATGAAACATTTTGTTCTTGTGCTGCTGGTTCATCTTCGTAATTCATATATGAAGTATCATCTGGAATATAGGTTTCTTCTGGAGGATCATCTACATTTGACCATCCGTCATCTTCATCATCAGGATTAAGTGTATAGCCTGTTGAAGAGGCAGGTACAAATGGAGGAGGTTCCAATACACCAGTGTCTGGATTTTCGGTAAGAGAAGGAATGTTTATTTTCAAACGGTCATCAAGAACTGGTGCCGACTGTGTTTTTTCAGAGTTTTCTTCATTCACTGATTGTTCAGGCGGCAGTGAACCGCCATTAGAAAAAGGGTGGCTTTCGTCTCCTTCGTCAGGTGTGTCCCCGTTGCCTTCGCCTTTTTCAACTTCGGCCATCATTGAGCTGGAAAACCTTGGCATTCCCGGCGGAAGCTGGTGTTCAGGCTCTGGTACTGGTGCCCCATTTGGTGTTCCAGGAGCCGCACCTGGAGTTCCCGGCACCGCACTTGGTGTTCCCAGTCCCGCACTTGGTGTTCCCTGTCCCGCACCTGGAGTTCCCTGCACCGCACCTGGTGTTCCCAGTCCTGCACTAGATGTTCCCTGTGCAACTGGTGCCCCATTCGCTCCCTGGACCATAACTGCAGGTTTTGCTCCACTCATACTTCCAGCCGGTGCTCCTGCCAGGATTGACTGTGCTGCATCAATTGCCTTTTTTACCTCTGCATTAGAAACATACTGAGTAAGCCAGCAAAGTCGGCTGAAGCTTAATTCCAGTTCATAACGAGGAGAAAGAGAGTAGCGGATATCGCGGTAAAGCTGAAGATAAATGCTTAATGCTCTTTCTATCTGTGTATTGTTCCAGGCATTCAAAACTGTAGAACTATAACGCTCAACGCTGTTTCCTAGTAATGATTCTTTTGTAACTCCGCTTTTAATTAAAAGCAGAGAACGGAAATAATCTGCACAGTTTGAAATAAGCTGTTCAATAGAAATACCGGCCTGTAAGAATTCATCAAGAAGTCCTACAACTGTTTCCGGCTGATTCTGTACACATGCTTCAAAAATTGTATTAAGACGGTCTACGCCAACAAGGCCCAGTTTGTCTCTGATTTTGTTGTAAGTAATGTGTCCGTCGCTGAATGCAACAACCTGGTCAAACAAAGTATAGGCATCCCGCATTGAACCTGTAGATTCACGGGCAATCCAGAATAAAGCTTCATCATCAGCCTGAATGTTAAGTTCGGCAGCTGCATCTGCAAGGCACTGTTTTACCTTATCTATTGCAACAAGACGGAAGTTGTATTGCTGACAGCGAGATTTAATGGTTGCAGGAACTTTTTGAAGTTCAGTTGTAGCAAAAATGAAAACTGCATATGCTGGTGGCTCTTCAATTGTTTTAAGCAAAGCATTGAAAGCTGAAATAGAAAGCATATGAACTTCGTCTATGATGTAGATTTTGTAGCGGCTGTTGCTAGGTGGAAACAAAACTTCATCTTTAATTTGGCGTGCAACTTCAACACCATTGTTTGAAGCTCCATCGATTTCAATTACATCAAGAGATGAACCTTTTGTGATTTCCTGACAGTTTGCACAAACGCCACAAGGACAGTCTGTAGGACCGTTAGCACAGTTTAATGCTTTTGCAAGAATACGGGCTGTAGAAGTTTTTCCACATCCGCGAGGACCAGAAAAAAGATATGAATGAGCAATTTTTCCGGACTTAATTGAATTTTTAAGAGTCTCTGCAACAAATTCCTGACCTACAAGATCATCAAATTTTTGAGGACGTCTTCGGGTTGCTGTTACTTCGTATGACATATGAAGAATTATAATAGTAAAAAGTATTTTAAGGAAGTGAATAAGAATAGGTAACTTGCAGACAAATCCTTCCACAACTATAATGGAAATATGAAGTTCTATGGCGAATTATTAATTTTTTTACTATTACTTGTTACAAACGGCCGTATTTATTTTCCTAAAAATGGTCGTAGAGATCCGCTGGTAGCCGTTTCTCCATTTACTGTTATTCTTTCTGTTTTACTGTTGTTTTCATGGGGATTTGATATTGTTACTGGAACTGCAGTTATTTTAAGTATTTTAGTAATGATTGTTAATTTTCACGCCATGTTCCGTTATACAGACAGGGTTTATGTAGATAACTACAGCCCTTTAATGAAGATTACAGCTACTATGACAAACCTTCTTACAGTTTGTGCCATTATTTTTACAATTATGTTTGCTCCTGTAATGGAAAATACTCATAAAAAAAACAGTGTAACTGAATCTTCCTGGAATTATACTGGCTCATTTAGAAACGGATTTGTAGAATCTGGAAACTGGGATACTGTAAATGCAACTTTCTATGAATATTCGTTATTTCCAGAGTTTACTGATCGTTCATATGCGGTTTTATTTATGCCAGACAGACGAGGAGATGTTAAAAACTATTCTCCTTTTTTAAGGCTGCTTGCTCAGGAAGGTTGTACGACTTATACTGCTGACTTTTTTACTTCTGACTGTAAATATCTTCATAATGGTCTTGATTATAAATTATTCCGTCGTTTTTTTATGATTTGCGAAAGTATGAGGAACAGTCAGAAATTTTTATCACAGAGAGAATTCTATACATACAATATGAGTCTGGAAGGTGAAGCTTTGATTTCATCTGCTGTTAAAAAATATGGTTCTCAGTGTAAATTCTTCATTGTAACTGATGTAATGGGCGAAACTGCAGCTGTTGATTTATACAAAAAGTATCCAGATTTAATTACAGGAACTTTTAACTTGTCTTCGGTACCTGAATATATAACAGCTGGATATGGTTGTGTTGATCAGACTAATCCTTTCCTTGCCAGATTTCTTGGTGCAGAAAAAGATAATGATATGATGATTGCCAGACTTATTGCTAAAAAATCTGCTGTAGCTGCAAAACAATCATGGGGAATTAACGCAGAATGACATTGATTGAATTGAATGATTATTTTAATAGCTTTCTTCAGAGGGAAAACTATGTATCTGATCCATCATTAAATGGTATTCAGATTCAAAATAAAGAACCTGCCTCAAAACAGATTAAAAAAGTTGCCTTTGCGGTTGATGCCTGCGAAGAAACTGCTCTTGCTGCTGCAGAATGGGGAGCAGATGTGCTTTTTGTTCATCACGGGTTGTTTTGGGGAGGCTGTCAGACTATTACAGGCGATTTTTACAAAAGAATTTCAGCATTCGTAAACAATGATCTGGCACTTTGTGCTTATCACATTCCGTTAGATGCAAATAATCCTTATGGAAATAATTATGGGCTTGCTGCTCAGGTTGGACTTAAAAAATTAAAGCCTTTTGGCAGCTGGCGAGGCATGTGTATTGGTGTAAAAGGCGAGTTCAAAACACCTGTTTCCATTGAAGAACTGTCAAATCTTGTTGTTCGACCAGAGAGGTCTGTCCCTGTTGTTCTGCCTTTCGGTAAAAAAGATATAAAAACTGTTGGAATAATTTCTGGTGGTGCCAGCGAAGATGTTGAAGATGCTGTCGCTGAAGGTCTGGATGCTTATATAACTGGTGAATTTGCCCATGAACAGTATCATTTTGCAAAAGAGATGGGAATAAATGTAATTGGTGCGGGGCATTATGAAACTGAGATTGTGGGTGTAAATCTGGTTATGCAGAAATTAATAAAAGAAAAGAATCTGGAATGTAAATTCCTGGATTTCCCTACAGGTCTTTAATTCCCTGCATATTTTCTGTATATTTATTATATGGAAAAAAATCTTAAATCAAAACTCTTGCCTTTTATTTTATCAATCTTAGTAATCATTGCAGATCAGGTTACAAAAGCTCTTGTTGTAAAATACATTCCTATTATGACAATCGGAGCTTCCTTCTTTGGTGATTTTTTCAGAATCATTCATGTAGCAAATACTGGTGTTGCATTCAGTTTTGGCGCAAGCTGGTCGGAAACTCTCAGACACATTATGTTTCTGCTTGTACCTGTTGTAGTAATCATCCTTGTTATTGTTGTTTATTTCCGTAATAACGATTTTACTGCAGTTCAGAGATGGGCTGTTGCTGGTATTATTGGTGGTGGAATTGGAAATCTTATTGACCGCTTTTTCCGTTCTGAAGGGGTTGTAGACTTCCTTGATGTTAAATGGTTTGGAATTACTGATTCAAAGCTCAGTCTTTTGAGAATGACTCGCTGGCCTACCTTCAATGTTGCAGATTCAGCTGTTGTGGTATGTGGAATTATGTTAATCATTTCATTTATCATCACATTCTCAAAATCAGACAAAGATAAAGAAAACAATCAAAAATAAATAGAGGTACAAAAATGGATATGCCAGATTGGGAAGAAGAAGAAAAAGCACGCCGTAAGAAGGAAATTGTAGAATATCGTACAAAAAAAACTCGTTCTACAATTTTTATGCTTTGTGCCAGTGTATTCGAAATTGCAGAAACCCTTATTCTTATGCTGGGTTTGTTTCTCTTAATGTCATTCATTTTGTTCAGACTTTGTGATGAATCACAGCAGGCTGTTCAGATTGCTTTTCAGATACTTTCAATCGTTGTTTTTATTGGAAGTATGATTTTAGGTTTTATTATCTATAAACTTACCATCAGAGCAATTATCAATAAATTCAATTTAAAAGATAAGCTTACTGATGATGTTGTTTCTCATTACATTAAACCTGAAAAAAATGAAACTGAAGAAGCTTTAAGAAGGTAAATATGACTGGAATTATTGGAGCAATGGAAAGCGAAGTAAACGCAATCTATGCTCAGATGGAAAATAAGGAAATTGTTGAATATAACGGCATTAAATTTTATAAAGGTTCACTTTATGAAAAAGATGTTGTTGTAATTCAGTGTGGTATTGGAAAAGTAAATGCTGCACTCTGTACGCAGCTTCTGATTCTTAAATTTGGAGTTGATAAGGTTGTAAATACAGGGATTGCCGGTGCAACGGGGACAGACCTCAATATTTACGACTTTGTTGTTTCTACAGAAACTGTTTATCATGATTTTGATACTCAGTTTTTTGGCTACAAATTAGGTCAGGTTCCGGGGCTTCCAGAAACTTTTAAGGCTGATGAAAAGCTGGTTGAATCGGTTGTTTCGGCTTTTAATAATTCAAAACTTTCTTCTGAACACAAAATCAGAACTGGATTGATTGCTTCTGGTGATCAGTTTATTGCAGGTGGTGAAAAGAAAAACTTTATTGTTTCTAATTTTCATCCTTTATGTGTAGAAATGGAAGGTTGTGCTGTAGCTCATACCTGTTATAAAAATAATGTACCATTTGTAGTTGTTCGATGTATGTCAGACTGTGCAGATGATACAGTTCAGGTGCGCTACGACGAGGCTGAAGCTTCGGCTCTTAGCAGCACTATGCTTCTTTCAATCATCAAATCTCTTTAACTTAAGAAACTGGGGAAAATATGGCAGAAAAAAAATATAATGTTGATAGTTTTAATCTTGATCATACAAAGGTAATTGCTCCTTTTGTTCGTCTTGCTGCAAAAAAAGTTGGAGAAAAAGGCGATATAGTTACAAAATTTGATATTCGCTTCTGTCAGCCAAACAAAGAATTTATGTCTACTGGTGCAATCCATACTTTGGAACATCTTATGGCTGAATATATCCGTGACGAAATGGAAGGTGTAATTGATCTTTCTCCAATGGGTTGTCGTACAGGTTTCTACTTTACTGTATGGGGCGACCGTTCAGAAGAAGAAATAGCAAATCACCTCTTAAATGTTCTTAAAAAGGTTGCTGTGTGGGACAGACCTGTTCCTGCCACAACTGAAGCTGAATGTGGTAATTATAAAGACCATGATCTTGAAGGCTGCAAAAAATATGCTGCTGCCTGGGTAAGCGGTATTGAAAAGAAAGGCTGGGATGCTTTTACTGTAAAAAATAACTAAAAAAATCCTTTATCTTGCCCATATTAAGTTAAAAAGCTTTTTTTTAAGTAAAACTTTACTTTTATAAAAATGTGATTATAATTATCGATAATATTGAGATGAGAGTTTTGAATGGTTATTTTACATTATGATTACAGTGCCCTTGTAATATTTTTCGTAATCATGTTTTCCATGATTCTGCGTAAGGTAATTAAAGGGCCAACAAACGGCATATTTTTTTTAGTTGTGCTTTTGTCTGTTTTAGCTACAATTTCGGATATTGTTTCGGACTTGACGACTGTTCCTCCGACTGTAAGATTCTGGGCAGTTACTTTTTATTTTTTAATTTCTGTTACCATTCCATTATTATATTCTGTCTATATTTACTCTAGTGTTGGCTTGTTGCAGTATGTTGGTATGCGAAAGCGATTGTGGTTTTTTTTAAGTCTTCCAATGATTACATTCATGGGAATCTTAATTGTAAACTTTTTTACCAACTGCGCCTTTACTGTGACTGCTTCTGGTGTTTATATTCGTGGACAACTGCAGCCTGTATTAATTGCCTGCAGCCTTTTGTATATTCTTTTTGGAATTGGTGTAATTATCAGATGGCATTACATTATTCCTTTTTCTACACAGATTGGTTTGTTTTCTTTGTTCCCAATTATGTCTGCTTCATTGATTGTTCAGCAGATTCACCAGGGGCTTGAAGTTACTATGTTTGGTCTTTCAGTATCTGAATTGATTATTTCGTTTACCGTTCAGCGTAATGGTGAAAATTACAATCGAGATACTGGAGATAAAAACTTTGAGACTGCTCTGGAGGATTTTCAAAAGGTTTATCTTTCCCGTCAGACTGTATACACAATTTTCATAAAGATTTCAAATTACACCACAATCAGACATTATTTGGGCAGTAAAAACTATCAGAACTTTATTAAGATGGTAAGTAACGATGTTCGTGCCATAGAACATAAATCCAGAATGCTTTGCGAATCTTATTATCTGGATGAGGCAACTTACGCTGTAAAAATCGAGAATAAAAATCGGGATAGAGTTGTTGCTGTTGCAGAAGAAATTGCAGACTTATTAAAACAGCCTTTTGTTGTAGATGATATTACATTAACATTGGACGCCAGAATCTGTGTTGCCTGCCTTCCTGATGATATTGTAAATGTTGATGAATTAATGAATTTCAGAATTAATTTTCATAAAAAGTTAGTTGAATCCAATGATGTTGTCAAACTTTGGGAATTTTCTGAAACAAAAGAATTTAAAATTAAGAACGAGATGGACGAAATCATTAAAAGGGCCATTAAAAATAAAGCCTTTAAAATATATTATCAGCCAATCTATTCTACAAAGCTGAAAAAATTTGTTTCGGCAGAAGCATTGATTCGTCTGGAGGATAAAAAATATGGATTTATTTCTCCTGAAATTTTTATTACTGCTGCAGAAGAAAATGGTTCCATTCATCAGATTGGTGATTTTGTAATCGACTCTGTTTGTCATTTTGTTTCACGACCTGATTTTAGTCAGTTAGGGCTTAAGTATATTGAATTGAACCTGTCTGTTGCTCAGTGTGTTGAAACTGATCTGGTAGAAAAATTGGATAACTGCGTAAGTAAATATGGAATCTCATCTGATTTGTTGAATCTGGAAATTACGGAAACTGTTGGTGAAGGTAAGCCTGAAATTCTGGATTACAATATTAACACTCTTTATAAAAAAGGTTATCGTTTTTCTTTGGATGATTATGGAACAGGATATTCAAATGTAAAGCGTCTTACTGAATTACCCCTTGATATTGTAAAACTTGATAAAAGCTTTGTTGATGAAATGGATAAGCCTCAGATGTGGTCTGTTATTGTAAATACAGTAAATATGTTTAAGGAAATGAATAAGATAATTCTTGTGGAAGGGGTTGAAGACCAGAAGACTCTTGATGCATTTATTAATCTTGGCTGTGATTACATTCAGGGCTATTATTTTTCAAAGCCAATTCCAGAAGATGAATTTGTTGATTTTTTGATGCAACATAATTAAATTTAAACTGTGAATATTTTACTCAAACTTAAAGAAACTGCTGTCTCTGTTTTACCTGTAATGCTGATTGTTTTAGTGTTCGGGCTTTTTGTTGTTCCCATGGACGGTTTTTTACTTGGCCGTTTTATTATAGGTGGTTTGTTTTTAATTTTTGGATTAACAATTTTTCTTCTTGGTGTGGATATGGGAATTCAGCCAATGGGAGAACGAAGTGGTGCTGAGCTTACTAAACGAAAAAATCTCTGGCTGCTTTTAGGCTGTGCATTTCTTATTGGTTTTATTGTAACTGCGGCTGAACCGGATATTCAGGTTTTTGGCGCTCAGGTAAAGCAGGTTTTCTCTTCTGTTAATAAAACTGTTTTTACATTTGTCATTGCTGCTGGAGTTGGGCTTTTCGTAATGATGGGACTTCTCAGGTCCATCATCAACTTTTCCTTAAAATGGACGCTTCTATTTTTTTATACAATCCTGTTTACTTTTGCTTTGCTTGCAAAAGACTCCTTTATTGGAATTGGTTTTGATGCTGGTGGTGCTACAACTGGTCCTATGACGGTTCCATTCATTATGGCTTTGGGGCTTGGTGTATCAACAGTTCGTGCCAGTAAAAATGACAACTCCTTTGGTCTAACAGGAATTGCTTCGGTAGGCCCTGTAATGGCGGTTATTGTCTATTCCTTTTTTATTTCAGATAAAGGGGGACAGACCTTAGTGGAAGCTACAGCACAAACCGCTGCTGTTACT
Source organism: Treponema sp. (assembly GCA_016292805.1). GTDB lineage: Bacteria > Spirochaetota > Spirochaetia > Treponematales > Treponemataceae > Treponema_D. The sequence goes on from JAEDFM010000009.1 coordinate 36,264, forward strand.
CAGGGATTTTATAATAAGCTTATGGGACCTTTCCGTGGGGTATTCCCTCATGTATTAAAAGATTCACTTCTTTCTATTGCTCCGCTTTTTGCAATGTTCATAATTTTTCAGATTACTCTGCTAAAGATGACTAAGCGCCAGGAAATCAGAATGGTGATTGGTTTTATCTATAGCTTTGTGGGCCTTTCTATTTTCCTTACCGGTGTAAACGGTGGTTTTATGCAGGCTGGAAAAATTCTTGGAGAATTGCTTGGAAGCCGTGCTATAGCTGGTGGCTCTGTCTGGTTTACAGTTTTAATGATTACAGGTCTTGCTCTTGGTGCAATTATTGTTTGCGCAGAACCTGCAGTATGGGTTTTAAGTGAACAAGTTGAATCTGTAAGTGGTGGTACAATAAAGCGAAAAATGCTGCTGGTGTTTCTTTCTGTTGGTACTGCTATTGCCATTGGACTTTCTTTGTGGCGCTGTGTCAAAGGCTTTGATATTAAATGGATTTTAATTCCAGGATATTTGATTGCAATGGTTCTTATGCCATTCTGTCCGGATCTGTTTACGGGAATTGCTTTTGACTCAGGTGGTGTTGCTTCTGGACCTTTGACTTCCACCTTTATTCTATCTTTTACGATTGGTGCGGCAAATGCTTGTGGCGGAGGAAATGATTCCTTTGGAGTTATTGCACTGGTTGCATTAATGCCATTGATTGCAATTCAAATAATGGGAATTGTATACAAAATTAAAACTGAAAAAAAAGTTAATGCAGGAGGTACAAATGTTTAAGCTGGTTGTAAGTATTGTTCCACATGACAGTGGCGAGTTTATTACAAATGCAGCCAAACAATCTGGTGCTGGCGGAGGAACTATCATTATGGGACGGGGAACTGCTCAGAATGGTTTGATTCAACTGCTGGGGTTAGGCGATACCTCTAAAGATATTGTTTATATTCTGGTTGATGCTGCTAAATCTGCTGAGGTTGTAAAAAGCATTCAGAAAGCATGTTCTTCTAAAAAAGCACACTTTGGTGTTTTATTTACAGTTGCAGTTAATGATTTTATTAAAAGTGGAACTGCAGAAAGAATCAAAGAAGGAGTTGGAACAATGGAAAATAAAAATGATTATGAAATGATTAATGTGATTGTAAATAAAGGCTATGCAGAGGATGCAATGGATGCTGCCCGTAAGGCTGGTGCTGGTGGTGGAACAATTATTGGTGCCAGAGGAACTGCTAAAGAAGGTGATTCAAAATTCTTTGGTGTAGAAATTGTTCCTGAAAAAGAGATGCTTATGATTCTTGTACCTGCAGAAAAAAAAGAATCTATTGTAAATGCAATTTCATCTTTGCCTTGTTTTGCAAAAGCTGGAAGTGGAATTGTGTTTTGCAATGCTGCCCAGGATTTTACTTTACTTGGTAAGTAATAGCTGCGGTCTCTGAGCCGCAGGTGAAGTGTACAGTGTGCTGACCTTTTTCTACAGGAAGACTGAAAGTAAATGGCCGGCTTAAAGCTGCGTACTCGGTTTCATCATAAATAACATAAAGGGTGTTTTCGTAGCCACCGGAAACTTGAACGGGAATTGCCTGAAAATCAGAATTTAGATTACTGTAATAAAAAATTGCATTATCCTGGGGTGTCAGAATTTTTAGTGGGGCGGAATTATAATTAATCTGTGCTGAAATTTTATTATCTAGAATCCAGGTTTGATATTCTGGCGGGTACCTTATTAAAATTTCATCACCTTTTCGCTGGTGCCACTGGCATTGTTTTAACTTCATACCATCTTTTACATAATCATAAACTGTAGCGGGGCAATCCTGGCTTGCAGGCATTCCAGAAAGTGAACAGATGCGGATTTTTTTCCAATGTTCTGGCTCTTCAAAACCTGTATTATCCCTTGCAGGAGTATTTTTTTCCAGATTGTCCAGCACATTTTTTGCAACCCAGGCTGGCAGTGAACTTCCTGTTTTTCCAACAACGGTTTCGCCGGAAAAGTTTCCCATCCACACGCCAACTGTATACCGTTTTGTGGCGCCTAAGGCTACAATATTTTGATACTGATTTGCTGTACCAGTTTTAAAGATGGAAGGATAATCGGTTTGAAATGTCTGGGTATAGCCAAAGCCTAAAGCTCTGGAATCTTTATCTGATAAAATCGAACAGATTATTCTGGCAGTATCACTAGAGATGATTTGCTTTTCTGATTTACCTGAATATTCCAGTGGTAAATATTTACCATCACGAACAAACATACTGAAGGCAGGAACAAGCTCTGCCAGGTTTACTTCACCAGCTCCCAGGGACAGACCTAAATCTGCCTGCTTTCCATTTTCGCGAAGAGAGTCGAATCCTAAATCATAAAGAAAATCTAAATACTGGTTTACACCAATATCATTCAATAAAGAAACTGCTGGAATGTTAAGACTGGAAGCAAGTGCAACTCTCAGACGCACAGGTCCATTAAACCGGTTGTTAAAGTTTGCAGGCATATAAAGTTTACTGCTGCCGAATTCTGTAGGAATATCTGCCATAATTTTTGAAGGATAATATTCAGGGGTTCCATCAGTATCTGTGGTTTCTATTCCCAGGGCATATAAAAAAGGCTTCATGCTGCTGCCAGGCTGATTGTTTATTAACACACCATCAAGCTGACCACCATTTTGCGAATCATACCAGTTTCCATTTCCAATCCATGCAAGTACAGAACAATCTGAATTATCAATAACTAAAACTGCACCGTTAGAAATTCTTGATGAATAAGACTGTTCCAGTGCTGTCCGTAAATATTTTTCTGCGTAATGCTGCAGCTGTAGATTTGCTTTAAGCTTAAGTGTATGTGGCAATTTTCCATTTTTATCTATAGCCTGTTTTTTAAGATAATTTACATAATGGGGCATGTAAAAAGGATATTCATATAAATATGCAGATGCTGCGGCTTCCAAAGGTACGCTGGCGCAGTCTGCACAGGCCTTAGGATTTTGAATTGGATTATAGGCGACAGGTCTGCGAGGAATTACTGAAAGACATTTTATTTGATCCGTAGAAAGTTTTGAAAGTTCTGTTCCGTAAAAACTTCGGGCGGCGGAAGTTACTCCTGCACAATTCATTCCAAATGGCACCGAGTTCAAATAGAGTTCTAGAATCTGGTTCTTTGTAAGTCTGGCTTCCAGCCGGTAAGCGTTAAAAATATCGCTGAGTTTTTTTGAAAATGTACGGGACCCTGCAGATGGTGAAATTATTTTTACCAGCTGCATTGTGATTGTTGAGCCACCTCGAACAATTCTTTTTGCTTTTGCATTTTGCAGGGCGGCTTTTGCTATTGCACCGTAATCTACACCCCAGTGAAAATAAAATCGTTTATCTTCTGCATTGATAAAAATCTTTTTTACTTCGGAAGGAATTTTTTTAAGTGGAGTCCATTCACGGCGCAAGCCGTCATCAACTGGCAGAACCTGAACTAACTGGCCGTTGCAGTCGTAAATGGAGGTGCTGTAATTTTGCTGTTTAAAATTTTCAAATGCAGGGTAGGGGCTGAATCTCAAAAAAAGATACAGCCCTACAATGAGGAAAAGAATAATTATTGCTGCAAGTTTCTGCTTTGAAATTTTCATTTAGCCTATTCAACAGTAAACAGATATCCGTCACCGCGGCCAAAAATTTCTGGCTCGTACATACATTCTGCCAATACTGGTGGAGTTGGGTAAACACCACGGCGGGATGCACGGAATGTAAATGTTACAGAAGTTGAGCCAGTGCCAAAGTTATCCCAGAAGAATTGGATTTCATTATTATAAACAACTTTATTTGAAATCCAGTGGCGCCAGTCACCGGTAGAAACAATTTCAGCTTCTGTTCCGCTTGTAACAAAGGTTGAGTCAAGAATTTCTGCGCCTGATGGAACTGGAGCTCGTAATGCAACATAAGTTCTGTCTCTGGTTGATTCAAGCTTAACAGTTGCTTTGTAAAGTTTTCCGCTTTCAAGTTTTACAAGAGAGCTTGTATCATCAGCCTTGTTTACAATTTCTTTTGTTTCTGCATCAACAATTTCGTAAGTAAGCTTTATGCCTTCGTTACGGGCTGTAAGCATTTCGTCTGGAAGTGCATATTTCATTTCCATTGTGTAGTAAAGCTGACCTGTTCCATTCTTTTCAAATGTAACAGGAATTGCCTTATCACGGGCAAGAGCCTTAAGCTGGTCATCAGTAAATCCAAGAGATAAAGTTTTTGGCTTTGCATTAACATCTTCAAATTTTTCTGTCATTACATTTACACCGTCAATTTCAACAGAAGCCTGATACTTTGTAGAGTCAAGCTTTCTCTGTTTGATATAAGTATAAATTCCTTCCAGTACATGAGCGGTAGCTGCAGTGTTTGTCCAATAACCTTGTGATTGTTTTTGCATTAAAGTGAAAATTAATTTATCAACCATATGGTCATCAGGATTTAAAGTTACAAGAAGCTGAAGCATTGTAGACAGCTGTTCTGTTTCGCTTTCAAAACAATCCCAGATATTTCTTGTGTATTTTTTCAGAATGGAAACACTGCGTTCAGAAATCTGAACATACTGACGAACAAGAGCTGCAATTTCATTTGCTTTTTCAGAATTTCCAAGATTATTATAGGCAATACCCATATAGGAAAGATTGTTAAGAGTTTCTTTGTTTTTATCTGCGTACAGTTCTTCTAGTAAACGATTTGCTGCAGTTGTAGCCCCATTATCTTCTATCATACTTAAAACATAAGCGGCATAAGCTTTTTCATATTTAGAGAAATAGCTTTTTGAAGATAAGGAACGGGAAATATAGCGGGTTAATTCTGCAACATCAACTTTAATTTCAGAATCTTTATAACCATGCTGTTTTGCAACTGCACAGATATGGGCGATTCTTAAGCTTACATAGAAGCTTGAATTAGGACTGTCTTTCCAATATGGGAAGCCTCCGTCATTGTGCTGAATTTTTGCCCACTGTTTAAAGTATGATTTTACAAGCTTAGATGGATTATTAACTTCGCTGTCCAAACCAAATACATCAATATAGTTTTCAAAAATGATCAGAGGAAGTATTCGTGATGATTGCTGTTCAAGACATCCGTATGGATACCGGAACAGATAATTTACGCCGGTACCTAACATTCCAAGTCGTGTGGCGTCTAAAGTAAATTTAAGGGAACCCTGACCATCTTTTGCAAAGTCTGGAATTACAAATTCTTCTTCAGATTTTTTATCATCAGCACCAACTGTTCCAATCATGGTTACAGTTTCGTAAGTGTAGGTTTTTGAAATCTCAAGAGTTTCAATAATTTTTTCTTTAAGGATAGGGCTTTCAATCTGCAAGGTTAATTCCACAACCCCTTCCCCGTCTGCGCCCAAGTCAAAGTAAACAACAGAAGAATCACCACTTGCTACAGTTACAGTGTGTTCACTTCCACCATCAATAAACGCACTTCCAGGAACAACAGACATACCTTCATCAAGAACATAACCTATACTGTCAGCCATTTCCTGTGTAAGAGGTTTTACGCTGACTTTTACATTTACCTTCTGTGAATCTTTATCCAGGTTTGTAATTACTACGCCAAATTCAGCTGTATCACGAACACGCAGTTCTCTAGGTTTTACAATCTGCACATTCATAGGATTCTGAACTTTAACTTCATCTTCCTGCAGTGCAAATAAATCATCTTTTACACCAAATGCTGTAATGCGATAGGTTGTAAGATTATCTGGCATTGTAAATGTACATTTTACCTGACCGTTTTTATCTGTAATTAAAACAGGTTCGAACACAGCTGTAGGTCTAAAGTCTTTTCGTTCATCTTCCTTTTCTTCATCAGCATTTTCTGCATCACCACCTTGTAGATTTTTTACACTGTAAGTGACAGGATCCATAAGCAGGGCACGGGAATCTCCACCAAAAACTGAAAGAGGGAAATAATATGGATTGTAGAAATAATCAATTGGATTTGGAACATGGTAGTTGATTAAATCAAGAACACCACGGTCTACAGCCATCAGAGTAAGTTCTGCATCTGGGTATGGTTTACCTCCTTTAGTTGCAGTAAGAGTTATTGTTGCCTGTTCTCCAGGTTTGTAAACTGGCTTATCACATTCAATTGAAACAGAGAATGCACGCACCATAGGATTTACAAATAATGAAGTAACTCCATAATAACCCTTTGGCTTATCAAGGTCTGGTTCACCATACTGATGAGTTGGCTCTCCGTTGCGGACACTGAAGGATGCAACTGAAACATAAACAACAGGAACATAATTTGCAGAAACTGGAATTTCAATAACATTTGCAGGTGAATCAAAATGTCTGATTTCTTCTGTAAAAATTCCTTCTCGTTCTACTGTGATTAAGTAGTCGCCGGCAGGAAGTGGGCTTTCCATTAAGAGTTCTGCTTTATCTCCAGGATTGTATTGTGATTGAGAAGGTGTCAAAGTAATGGATTGAGAGTTGTCACTGCCGCGCCATGCTGCGCCGCTTCCAGAAGCATAGAACTGAATTGCGGTTTCTACATAATTTTTGGAACGGTCGGTGCCTGTAACTTTTAATGTGTACCAGCCAGCTTCTGGAGGTGTAATTTCAAAAGTTCCCGTTGCAGAAATCTTAACAGAGCCGGAACCTTCTTCTTTATCACTTGCTTCATAACGGGTATAAACTGTTTCGTCTACACTCTGTTCATGAATCATTGTCCATACCCGGCGAGTTAATGTGTATTTTAAATCTTCAGCTTTTGAAAGTGAAGAAAGCAGAGTTCCGTCAGGATTAACTAACGCATAATCAATATCAAGCTTTTTACCTTTTTGCGCAAAGCCGTTTCCTTTTCGTTTAAGACCAACATAAAATTCTGCAGGATTTACAAGAATGGAGCTGATGGCAGAAACTCGCTGGTTTGAAATATCTGTAACAGCTGCTTCTACACGATATGTGTAAGGATTACCATCTGTAATTTTTTCTGCGTTGCAGGCCAGGCTTGCAGTTCCATCATTAGACAGATTTCCTTTTGACTGCTGATAGAATGTTCGTGAACCATAAACATTAACTGGACCAAAAGAGAAATCTTTTGTTTCGGCAGTTGAAGGGGCAAAGGTTGCAGGCTGCTTAAACCAGGAAACTGAATACTCTGCGCCGGAAAGAGCACCGCCCGCCAGGTATTCGCTGAAAAGTTCCGCAGAAATTTTGTCTCCGCCGTAATAGGTAACTTCTGGAACAGTAACAGTTGCTGCAATTTTTAATCGTTCAAATTCTGCAACTGTAAAATAAATGCTTTCATAATCGTTATCGCCTTTTGCATTGGCTCGTTTGAATTTAATCTGGTAAGTTCCCGGTTCAATATCGTCAGGTAATTTGAAAGAACCGTAAAAGCCACCGCTTTCAGAAAGCTGACCTGTAATACCAGGTACAATTTCAGTTCCGTTCCAGTCGCCATTGGTAACAGTAATTTTGTATTCACCGTGATTTGTAAGAATCATTCCTAAGTTCTGATTGCGGTCAATTCCACGGAAGCTTACTGTTTCGCCAGGCTTATATAAACCACGGTCTACAAACATAAAGGTTCGCTGTTTTACGCTGACTGCATTTTCGTAAGACGCTGGCCAGATACCTCCCACATATGGATCGTGAGAACCTGGCTGAAAAATTACTTTATCATTGTCCTTTATAACTTTTACAACCGGTGCTTCTCTGTACAGATTATCAAAAGATTTATTAAAGGTATTAAATTCTTCTTCTGTAAACTTAATTACACAAAGACCTGTTTTATCTGTTTTACCATCAGCAAATGGTTTAGCAGAAATATCTCCATCCCTGTAAGAAAGCTGTTCGTAAATTTCTACAGAAGCGTTTGGAACTGGTTTGCCAGTCTTCATGCTTGTTACATAAACTACAGCTTTGTTTACACCAATGCGGGCAGTAACACCAAGATCGGTTACCTGAATGGTCTGAAGATTTTCATCAGTTGTTTCTTCTATTTTATCTTCCCAGCTGTTGTAACGGTCCCGGTTTATGTTTGCTTCAAACTTAATTGCGCCGTATCCATTTTTCAGATAAGGGTTCAAATCAATTTCTTCAAACTGGCGTTGATCTTTTTCTTTTGGATCAATTGGGAAGGCTTCGGCTCCCATTTTTTTTAGTGACGATGTGTCCAGAGGTTTTGTTGTTGATTCAAGATAGTAAGCTGAACCTGGATTTATATTCTGATATTCAAATACAATTTTGTGGGGATACTGAGCTTCCATAATTTTTGTGCCGTAATTCTGGAAGCGGGAATAGGCAGCTGGTGAAGAGACTGTAAATGTAAAACTTGATTTTTGTTCGCTGGTGCTTCTGCCATAACGGCGGACACGGAAATCAATGTCCTGACCATAAATATCTTTAACACCGTTTTTAAAACTGATAGTGTGTGTTTCTTTTTTGCTTACTGGCAGATTGAAGAACTTTGCGGTATATCCTTCAACTGCAACATTGTTTTCTGAAAGTTTAAAATCAAAATCAAAGCTTGTATTTTCAATTAAAGATTTTAAATCTGGCTTTTGAGAAAAGCGGACTTCAAGAGGATTCAGACGATTGTTTTCTGAATAGCTTGTGTAAGAGTGAACTTCAGAAATATAGAAAGGCTTTAATGTGTCATAGCTTTCCGAAGAGTTGGAACCATTTACTTGTACCTTAACAGATGTTCCAAATGGAATTGTTCCATCAATTGTTACAATAAAGGAATTTGATTTTCCCTTAAGCTTGTCATATTTTACAGGACTGCTCCAGCTGAAAGCTTCTTCGTTAAAATCCAGCTGTGCATTGTAAGTGTAAGGTTCACCGTTTATATAAACTTCAATAAGTTCATTAAAACGGTCCAGTGTGATTGGATAGTTTAAGCGGATATAGAATTTTTTATCGTAAGGAGGAATAGTTCCTGTATTCCAGTTGCTGTAATAAGTGCTGTCTTTTAAGTAGCCGCCAAAAAGTCTGATGATTTCTACATCCTGTGCTTTTGTGGTAAAAATTGTTTCGCCGGTAATCTGAGCTTTAGAAAGGGATTTAAGTTTTTTGTTTATTTCAATTGTATATTCTTCGCTTGGGTCTGCAGGTTCAGAAGCTTCAAAGGCAAGATGCTTTGTTCCATACCAGCGGAATACACCTTTAAGTGGAGGTGTAATTTTCATAATATCTGAAGTTTCGGAAGCAGCTTCCAGGGCAGATAGTTTATGAACAGGCTGAGAAAAAATTACATACAGGTTTGGGTTCTCTGATTCAGAGACAATCATTTGTGGACCCCAATCTTCCACATAGAAGGTTTCGGCAGAAGAATCATCAGATATATTTTCGTTCTTTGATGAAGATTTATAAAAGTGACCTTTCTCTGTGTTGTAGGCTGTAAGATAGTCAGTCAGTTTTCTTAAACCTGGAATAACAGATTCAGATTTTTCTTTAGAGTGTTTTCCAGAAGTCTGCACTTTTACAGCTGTAACCGCATCATTATCTTCAGGAAGAATAGAATTGAATGATGGTTCAAAAAATGATGTAAGTTCCTGAAAAGTAGCAATGCCAGTTTTATTTGTGGAAGCAATAGAAGCTTCTGTTCTGGCAGACTGACTTGTCTGTGTTATAGTTTGTTTTTTGTTTTTCTCTCCGCAGCTTATAAAAAGGAGGGATGCAATAAATAAAAATGGTAATATTTTTTTCATATAAACCTCAAACTACTATTATAGCAAAGTGGTATTTTATGTGAAAGTTGTTAATTTTTTTTTACACACACTTGAATAAACATTCAATTGAATATATATTCAAATGTGTGAGGATAACTTATGGGTAAAAGCGAAGTAACCTGCGACTGTGAGATTATTCACCAGGATGTAGTTGAAAAGGTTCGAAAAGAGTTGGCTCAGGAAGAATTAATCTTTGAACTGGCTGATTTTTACAAAATCTTTGGTGACACAACCAGAATTAAAATTTTATCAGCTCTTGATAAAAGTGAACTTTGTGTCTGTGATATTGCAGCCCTGCTGAATATGAGCATCAGTGCAGTTTCACATCAGTTGAAGATTTTAAGAGAGTCTGCGCTGGTAACTACAAGCCGGGATGGTAAGGTTGTTTATTATTCTTTGGCCGATGATCATGTGCGGGAAATTATTGAATGCGGATTAGAACACATAGTAGAAAAATAAAGGAGAAACAGTTATGAAAGATGAAGAAAAAAAAGAAGAAATAGAATGCTGTTGTGAACATAATGATGATTGTTGCTGTGAACATGAGCATCATCATGAGCACGGACACCATCACCACCATAATCATGAAAGTGGTTGTGGATGTGGACATGCCCATGGTCATGGAGATGGTGATGAGGAGGAAGGGGAAGTTTCTGCAAAGGCACTTATTGTGGCTGCAGTATTCTTTATAATTTCTGAGTTACTGGAAAACCTTCCATTTACAGAATGGTTCCCTGCTTTTGGAATGAGTATTCCGGGGCTCAGTGTTCCATTAAATGAACTGGTTTTAATTGTATGTGTATTTATTGCTTACATTATTCCAGGTAAAAGCATTCTTTTAGGTGCTGTTAATAATATTATTCATGGTGAATTTTTAGATGAGGCATTCTTAATGAGTGTTTCTTCAATTGGTGCTATTGTTCTTGGTGAATATCCTGAAGCTGCGGCTATTATGCTTTTGTATCAGGTTGGAGAAAAATTTGAAGATTATGCAGTTGATAAATCTCGTTCTACAATCAGCGAAATTGCAAAGCTTCGTCCAGATAAGGCACTTGTAAAAAATGCTGATGGAACAACAAAAGAAGTTGCTGCAGAAGAAGTTCCAGTTGGTTCCACAATTATTGTAAAAGCCGGAGACCGTATTCCAATCGATGGCAAAATTACACTGGGTGAAACTTATCTTGATACATCTGCTTTGACAGGCGAAAGTGTTCCTCGTCATGTTTGTGTGGGAGAAGAAGTTCTTTCCGGTTCAATTAATAAGCAGGGTGTTATTGAAGTTTGCACTACAAAAGTTGCAGGCGATTCTGCACTTTCAAGAATTCTTGACCTGGTGGAAAATGCAACAGACAACAAGACAAAGTCAGAACAGTTTGTAACACGTTTTGCAAAAGTTTACACACCAATAGTTGTTAGTGCTGCAGTTGTACTGGCACTTGTTCCTGCTGTAATTCTTGGTTTTGTAAACGGCGACTGGTCTTGGGCAAATAATTTTTCAGTTTGGTTTCATAGGGCACTTATGTTCTTAGTTGTAAGCTGTCCTTGTGCAATTGTAATTTCAATTCCATTAAGCTTCTGTGGTGGAATTACAGCCTGCGCTAAAAAAGGTATTTTGATTAAAGGTTCAACTTTTCTGGAAGCTTTGGCAAATACAAAAATTGCAGTATTCGATAAGACAGGTACTCTTACAAAAGGAAACTTTATTGTAACTGATATTCATCCAATGAATGATAAGATTTCTAAGCAGGAATTAATTGCAGTTGCTGCCCACGCAGAGTTGCTTTCTACACATCCAATTTCAGCTTCACTCCGCGCCGCTCATCATGAACACTGCTGTGATGAAGTTAAACTTGAAAATGTAGAAGACATTACTTCAAAAGGTATTAAGGCTACTGTAAACGGAAAATCAGTTCTGGCTGGTAATACAAAGCTGCTGGATATGTTCAATGTTACTTATCCAGACTGCCCTGAACACCAGGATGGAACAATCATTCATGTTGCATGCGATGGCGAATATGCTGGTCACATTGTAATTAGTGATGAAATAAAAGAAGATTCACAGGAAACAATTGCAGAGCTTAAAAAGGTTGGAGTACAGAATGTAGTAATGCTTACAGGCGATAATGAACGAACGGCAAAAACTGTTGCAGAACGATTAGGAGTTCACAAGGTTTACGGCCAGATGATGAGTTCAGATAAGCTTGCAAAAGTTGAAGAATTACTTAAAACTCTGGAAGGTCCAAAAGGCAAACGAAAAGGTACCTTGATTTTTGCCGGAGACGGAATTAATGATGCTCCAGTTCTTGCCCGCGCAGATGCAGGTATTGCCATGGGAACTATGGGAAGCGATGCTGCTGTAGAAGCTGGTGATATAGTTATTATGGAAGATAAGCCTTCAAAAATTGTAGAAGGTATTAAGGCAAGTAAACGAACCTTAAGAATTGTTCACGAAAACCTGATTGGTTCATTAGGAATAAAAGGTGCAATTCTTATTCTTTCTGCAGCAGGAATTTCAAATATGTGGCTTGCAGTTTTTGGTGATGTTGGCGTTACAATTCTTGCAGTATTAAATTCGCTGAGATTATTGAGAGAGAAGAAGAACTCTTAATGCCGGGGGCGTTGCGGGGGTGTCCCCCGCTAGAGAGGGTGGCGAGCAACAAAGTGCGAGCCAGGGGGAGACTTCCCCCTTACTAAGAACAAACAGCTTAGAAGTCTACTGAATCGCCTTACTTATTAACCCGCCGCCAATAATAACTCCGTCCTGGTACAAAACCGCAGACTGGCCTGGGGCAACGGCCCGCTGGGGAGCTTCAAAAGTAACTTTCCATGGCTGGCCAACATACTGTGTGGTGTCGTCGGCAGCGGGAACATAGCGCTCCACCTTACAAGGCACAGGCCGGCTTGCCAGACGAATCTTAACCAGAGCCTCAACAACGGCGCCTTCCGGAGGCTCCACATTACCAGGCCAAACCCAATCGTCTGCAATAAGACCATCCGCGTTGAGCGCATCATTTGGCGCCAGAACAACCAGATTATTTTTAGCATCAATTGCCTGAACATAAACCGGGTAGCTTACAGCAACTCCAAGTCCACGGCGCTGGCCGATAGTGTAGTGTTCAATTCCACGGTGGCGGCCAAGAATGTGACCATCAAGATCAATAATATCCCCAGGCACACTTGGCTTGTCTGCAAAAATCATGTCAAAATATTCTTCGCCAACAAAGTCCTGACTTTCTTCCCGGTTGGCAGCTTCAAGATTTGCAGACTTTGCCATTTCAAAGACTTCAGTCTTCTTTTTTAAAGCCAGCGGAAAGCGAACTTTTTCCAGAGTTTCAGAAGGAACCCGGTACAAAAAGTAAGTCTGGTCTTTAGTAACATCAGTGGCACCTGCAATCATGCAAGGGCGCACATCTGTACCGTAAAGCCCCTGATCTGGCCGAACGATGCGTGCGTAGTGGCCGGTGCAGAAGTAGTCATACTCAATGCCCAGCGCTGCAATTCCTTCCAGCATGGCTCCAAATTTAACATTGCGGTTACACATGATACAAGGATTAGGTGTGCGGCCGCTGCGATATTCATTTTTAAAATAATCAAGAACCTTGCGCTGATACTGTTCCTTAGCATCAATTACATGATACTCAATTCCGTTTTCTTTACAGAACTTTGTACATTCCGCAATATTTTCCTCTTCGCCAGGCCCATAGCAGGCTTCCTTAATAGGCTTAGACGGATCCTTCTGCTTGACCTCCGGAAGCTGACCGTCCCAAATAGACATTGTTACGCCAATAACGCGGCATCCTTTTTCTTTAAGCATAATTGCAGTCAAAGTAGAATCAACACCGCCGCTCATTCCAACTAAAACAGTGTCGCCGGCTTTAGGTAAATCTTGATTAGTGTAAGTCATAGATGTAATTCTAGTTTTATTACCTAGTTTGTCAATAGGGAGATGCCGGCGGTGCGGAGGGGAGGGGAAAGCCTTCCCCTGGCTTCAGCCACGAGTCGCTATGCAAATGCCAAAGAGAACTTTGTCATTTGCTCCGCTTTGTCGTGTCCTCCGCCACCCCTTCGCCTAGGGGCTCCGCCCCTAAAACCCCAGAAGTGGGCTTGGAAGAGGCAGGGAGAACTGTCCCCTTGGCTCCAGCGCCCTTGTTACAGAGGTGAAACCGCGTTGCAGCTTCGAATTAGAGTAAGGTCTGTCCCTGTTGTTGTG
>JAEDFM010000094.1 GCA_016292805.1 Treponema sp.
CTTGCTGGTATTACCTGCGATATTTGGATGCACACAACGACAAACAGTTCTGTTCTCCAGAAGCAGAAAAATACTGGATGCCAGTTGACCTTTACATTGGCGGTGCAGAACATGCAGTTTTGCATCTTCTTTATGCTCGTTTCTGGCACAAAGTTCTTTATGATTTAGGTTTAGTTTCCACAAAAGAACCTTTCCAGAGACTTGTAAATCAGGGAATGATTACTTCATTTGCTTTCCAGAGAAAAAACAAAACTCTTGTTCCTACTGACGAAGTTGAACAAAAAGAAGACGGCAAATATTACGAAAAAGCAACTGGTGAAGAACTTGAACAGATTGTCGCAAAAATGTCAAAATCTCTCAAGAATGTTGTAAATCCTGATGACGAAATTAAAGCTTACGGTGCTGATTCTGTAAGAATGTATGAAATGTTCATGGGACCTCTTACAATGAGCAAGCCTTGGTCAACGCAGGGAATTGTCGGAATTCATCGTTTCCTTGAAAAAGTCTGGTCCGTTTCTGAAAAGTCTATGACAGACATCGACATTTCAGGAAAACTAGAAGACAAAGCTTTGATTTCTGCAAGAAAAACTTTTGCACAGACAATCAAAAAAGTGACAGAAGATACAGCAACTCTCAATTTCAACACTGCAATCAGTCAGATGATGATTTTCATAAACGAAGTATCTAAACTTCCTGAAATTCCAAAAGCAATGTGGTCTGATTTTGTAAAAGTTCTCTCACCTTACGCACCGCATCTTGGCGAAGAACTTTGGCAGAAACTTGGAAATAACAATACAATTGCCTATGAAAGCTGGCCTGTAATCAACGAAGATTTTGCAAAAGATGATGCAAAAACAATAGTTGTAATGGTAAACGGAAAAAAACGTGATACATTTGAGGCACCTGTTGATTCAAATCAGGAAACACTCAAGCAAATGGCATTTGACCGCGAAGCTGTAAAGAAATTTACTGACGGTCACGAGATTATCAAAACTATTGTAGTTCCAAATAAGATTGTTACAATCGTTGTGAAATAAAATAATAAAAAAGGGAATACTTGCATTCGTTTTAAACCCAAGTATTCCCTTTTTATTTGCCTAAAAAAACATCATTTTATTAAAAATAATAAAAACTATTTTACTTCTGTTACTGAATTTATTAAATTAAACAGGTTTTTAAATCCTGTAGCTGAAAGAGCTTTTTCTGCCTCGTTTGAAAGGGACATAAAATATAATTTGTGTCCATATTCATCTGCATCATTAAAAGCTGCCATCAGAACGCCTGTTCCAGACGGATCCAATTCTATTAATCTTGACATATCCAGAACAATATTATTCTTTTGAACTGCATCATACAAAGTGTTCTGAAATTCACCGAGAGTATACGCGTTTAAAGCTCCAACAAGTTCATACAAATGATAGTTTGCACCATCTTTTTCACTAATTGCAAGTTTTTCCATTATAAACCAGCCTCCTTCATAAGAGCATCTAAATCATCTAAACTAGACATATCAAATCCTTCTGGAAGTCCAAAATCATCTTTTTTTTCAGGTTCATTTTCTTTATCTTTTGCACTCACAGAATTTTCTGGAAAATCAGCTGGATTTACTTCAGGTGCACTGTCTGCAACCGCCTGCATTGGTGAATCATCTGACTCTATAATTGATTCTGAAACTTCATTTTCCTGATTAACAGAAGCTTCATCTTTTGTTTCGTCAGCATTTTCGCTAGTTTCTTTTTCAACAATTTCTTCAGGTTTTTCTTCAGGTAATCCTTCATATTTCAAAACAAGAATCGAAACATCATCTTCCATTTCTTTTGACATAAACTTCAAAAGTCCATCAAAAGTGAATTGAGCCATTCGCTGTGCAGGATAAGTTGAGTTATCAAGAAGAGCCTGCTGAACACGTTCCTTTCCAAACTGTTCGCCTCGCAGCGAGTGAGACTGAACAAGACCGTCTGTACATGCAAGAATGATATCACCATGACTGAGTTTTGTAGTTTTTACAGAAAGATAAGAAGAAACATCTTTTACAAATCCCAGAACATGACCGGAACCTTGAATTTCAATTACGTTGTTGTAAACTTGAGTATAAAGCATCAAAGCTGGAATTCCGCAGTTTATGTAATACATTGTATCAGTTTCAAAATCAACAAGTGCAAAAAGCCCGGCAAAGATTGTCCCTTTTGGCAAAGAATCTCGGATAAACACATTTATCTTGACAACAAGTTCTTTAAAATCGTGAACTTCAGCAAGATAAGAACGAATAATAGATTTTAAGATGACCATGTTCATAGAAGCCGCAATACCTTTTCCAGAAAGGTCACCTACAACAAAAAGGTGTCTTGTGGCTGTCAAACGAATCATATCGATAAATTCACCACCAATACTGTGGGCAGGAACCA
>JAEDFM010000095.1 GCA_016292805.1 Treponema sp.
GTTCCATACAATGTGAGAAAAATAGCGAAGTGAAAATCGAGGTCTGTCCCTGTTTAAAAACATTGCTGTTTAGTTTAAAAGGGGACACACCTTGTTTATTTATCTCTGGCTCGTACTGAAGACTTGAATATCAATGAAAAATTGAGTTTGTACGAGCCTCGAGTTTTTTTAACGCTCTGCTAAAAACTCGTGAAAATCGAGGTCTGTCCCTGTTTTAAACATTGCTGTTTAGTTTAAAAGGGGACAGACCTTGTTTAATAAAGCGATTGAGTAGAAAAGGGGGACAGACCTTGTTTATTTGTCCCTGTTTTTTAGCAAAGTGCAGTTAGTCAGTCGCCTTTCACAGCTCACTCACGTTCGGTCCTTCGGACTCGACTTCGTCGCCTGTTCAAGTCTCGGTGCGCTGTGCAGTTTAAAACCCTGCAGCTCTGTCAGTCAACTGGCGAAATATCATGAGTTTACCATCTGAAGTGTAAAAAAAAACGCTGCCTTAAAAAAAAGACAGCGTTTTGTGTAGTAGCATCATTAAACTAAACCACAATTATGTAGTTTGGTAATTATCTCCATGGATTTTCAGTTGGATAGCGAACTCCAGCAGGCTGGTTGTATCCAATCTCACTTACGTCTACACCGATGTATTTAAATACTTCGTAAAGTTCTTTTCCCCAGTGACCGAAAGCAACAGCTCCGTGATGTGGATAATTTCCTTCGATAAGTACGTGGCGGTAGAATCTTCCCATTTCTGGAATAGCAAAAATACCAATTCCACCGAAAGAACGAGTTGCAACAGGAAGAACTTCACCCTGAGCAATGTATGCACGGAGTTTGCAATCTGCAGTTGACTGTAAACGGAAGAATGTAATATCACCTGGCATAATATCGCCTTCCAAAGTTCCGTTTGTAACTTCGATTGGAAGCGCACGAGCCATAATCATCTGATATTTCATTTCGCAGAAAGAAAGCTTGCTTGAAGCTGTGTTTCCGCAGTGGAATCCCATGAATGTATCCTGGATAGTGTAAGTTCCATGTTTTCCTTTGATATCTTCATCATAAATATCCTGTGGAACTGTGTTGTTAATATCGAGCAATGTAACTGTATCATCAGAAACAACAGTACCGATAAATTCAGAAAGACATCCGTAAATATCAACTTCACAAGAAACTGGAATTCCTTTTGCTGTAAGACGGCTGTTTACATAGCAAGGTACGAAGCCAAACTGTGTCTGGAATGCTGGCCAGCATTTTCCTGCAATTGCAACGAATTCACGATAACCTTTGTGAGCTTCAACCCAATCAAGAAGTGTAATTTCATACTGAGCAAGTTTTTCAAGAACTTCTGGTTTTTTGTTACCTTTTCCAAGTTCATTAGCCATGTCAGCTGCAACTTCTTTAATACGAGGGTCGCCTGCGTGTTTATTGAATGATTCAAACAAATCAAGTTCTGAGTTTTCTTCAATTTCAACTCCAAGATTATAAAGCTGTTTGATAGGTGCGTTACAAGCAAGGAAGTTGAGTGGACGTGGTCCGAAAGAAATAATTTTAAGATGATTCAAAGCGTATACAGCCTTTGCAATTGGTGCAAATTCATGAATCATATCTGCACACTGTTCAGCTGTTCCTACTGGATATTCAGGAATATAAGCTTTGATGTTACGAAGTTTGAGGTTGTAAGAAGCGTTGAGCATACCGCAATATGCATCTCCACGACCTTGAACAAGTCCGCCGTTTTTAGAAGTTTCTTCTGCAGCAGCACAGAACATCTTTGGACCTTCAAAGTGTTTAGCAAGCAATGTTTCAGAAATTTCTGGACCAAAGTTACCAAGATAAACACAAAGTGCATTACATCCTGCTTTTTTAATATCTTCCAAAGCCTGAACCATGTGGATTTCACTTTCTACAATACAAACTGGACATTCATAAATTTCGTCTGCGCCATATTTTTTTGTATAAGCTTCAACTAAAGCTTTTCTTCTGTTTACAGAAAGTGATTCTGGGAAACAGTCACGGCTAACAGCAACAATACCAATTTTAATCTTTGGTTTATTCATAATTTTATACCCCATAAAAATACAATAAATGGAATGAAATATTCCAAAGTAAATTGTAAACTATTTGTCACAGTTGTCAAGCAGAGATTTTACCTATATTTAAAGATTTATATCTTTATATTTTTGCCAGATAATGAAAATATTGAAATATTAAGTTAAAAACCAATTAGATTACTTTACATTTAAGTTATTTAAATTATATAATTAATTATCTTTTTAATTTTATGCAACATTTTGTTGTTAAACTTTTTTATCAAGGAAATGAATATGAATAAACAGTTTTATGATTCTGTCAAATCTGAACTTTTTGATAATATTTTACCATATTGGCAGAAATATTCCAGAGA
>JAEDFM010000096.1 GCA_016292805.1 Treponema sp.
AATGGATCATGTAAAAACTGTAAAATCAGGATCAAAAACATTACTTTCTACTTATGGAGTAAAAAGTGGTGATAAAGCAATATCTGTAAAAGGTATTACTGCTAGTGAAAGTACTGTTACAGATTATGCAGGTAATACAGGGAATTATAACTATGATGAAATTTCTTTCTCCAATGTAAAAATTGATACTATCCAACCACAAAAACCAACAATAAGTTGTTTTGATAATAACGAAGTTCTAATTGATAATGACGCTGTTCTAATTGATGATAATGCTTCTGTTTCTGTTACTATAACAGGTGAACCAGGTGCGGCTATTTCTTACTCAATTGATAATGGTGCTACTTGGAATGTATATAATTCTGCTATTAAATTAACAAATAACGGAGTGTACGAAATAAAAGCAAAACAAACAGATATTGCAGGTAATGAATCTTCAGTTTCAGATGTGCAGACTGTAACAATTGATAAAGGTGCGTTAATCAAAAAAATTAGCGCAACAACCTTCAATGGAACATATAAAGCTGATGATGAAATTAACGGATATATTGAATTTAGAGAGCCTGTAACTTTATCAGAAGGTTTTGCTATCACTTTAAATGTGAAAAATAATGGAAATGCCAAGAAAATAGAAGATTTTACAAAAGGTGAAAATAATAAATATAACTTTGTATATACAGTTTCCGATGGCGATGTGTTAGAAGGTAATTATCTTAATGTTTCTGCTATATCAGGTAATGTAACTTATAAAGGACAAAGCAAAACAATATCAACCCTTCCTGCATCAAACCTTGCAAATAACCGTGAAATTAAAATTCTAACAGGGCAACCTGAAGTACAAGATGTTAGTCTTGAAGGTAGTGGTGAAGATTCAGTCTTAAAAATTACTTATGATCGTGATATCGTAAAAGATTCTTCAAAAATTGTTACTTTTACACAATCAGAGGAAGATTATAGGGTTCCTGCTGTTTTGGAAGTTTCTGAATATAACGATTTAAAGGTAAAACTTGGTAATGAAATTGATAGCTATTACGAAAAAGGTTTAAACGGTGCAAAAAACAGCGGAGATGGTAAGTTAACTCCAGATACACAAACAAAATATATTTTAAATTTTGATACAGAAAATAATGATACTGGTTTAGTAAAATTGTTTAGAGATAATCGTTTACATATTGTTGAAGTTCCTGTTTATGTAAGTAATGTCTCTGTATCAGAATCAAATTCTAAAATTTTGGAAATAAAATTAAATGGTGCTTATGCTCTTCCTGTAAAAGGAGCAGAATATTCAATAAGTATTCCTGCAGGTCTTGTAAAAGATTTAGTTGGAAATTTAAGTATTGCAAATTCTGTAACAAAAACTGCAAATGGTGTAGAAAATCCTGAAATACGCATTAAAAAAGGGCAATACGAAATTAAAAATGCGGGTAAGGGTAATTTAAATTCAGATGTTAATTTTCCAGAAACTGCGCAAATGAAAATTAGTTGTCAAACTCCAGGTGCAACAATTAAGTATGCAAAAGAAGAAAAAAAGAGTAATCATGTTGTAGTAAATAATACTGGTGAATTTAATACAAAAACAGAAGATGTAACAGCGGTAGAACCATCTCTTGATTATTCAACAGCTTCTGAGACTGATAAAACTCTTGGTGATGGTAATCTTACATTTAGTACAGCATACGGAATGAAATTTGCAATTTCTGCACAAGCTTCTAAAGGAACTGATACATCTGATATAGTTTATGAATATGCGGCAAGAACAGTTTTAAAATTTAAAATTGGAGATAAGTATAGAGATTACGATAAGTCAGATCAAAAGGAAGTGGATAATGCGGGAAATTTCTTAACTGAAATTAAAGATTCTAACGGGAATCAATTAAGAGTATCCCAATTAACGGTTTGGATTGAAGGTGGCGATGAAGAAAGTGGTGGTAACACAATTGATCCATTTCCTCTTTCTTGGGGTAAACCAGAAGGCTTTAAAATGATGAAACTGCAAGACGGTAAAAAGAATAAAACAGATGTACGTGGAGAATGGTATTGGGTTACTTGGGATGTAAGTGCGCCAACATATCATGGTTTTCATGTAGGGAATGTTCCTACTAAAGCAGAAACAAAAGGACCTTCAATTTGGTATGCTGGAGAATGTTTTTATACACCATTAAAATCTCATTATATTTTACGTCCTGGTGAAACTTTAATGATGACTATGGATAGCAATGCAAAAAATCCAGATGGAGAAAATCCAAATAAAGAAAGCTTAACGTATGATGAAAACAATCGTGCTTCATATTTCTTCCGTCTTAAAAACAAAGGTACAAGACCGCTTGAACAAGGTGAAACCGAATAATCATTCTTCAATTTCACTCAGCTAAACGTCTATGCATAA
>JAEDFM010000051.1 GCA_016292805.1 Treponema sp.
ATAATATAAAGTTTTACAGATATTAATTAATATCCAATATAATTTTGCAAAATTCGAATTCCGCATTCCGAATTCCGCATTAATAACCTAAGCCTTTGGTACGCTAACCATTACTTTAGCATTTCTTATAATTCTATCTTTAAGCTTGTATCCTTTAAGATAAATCTGCTTTAAAGTTTCTTTTTCTACACCTTCTTCTTCCATACGGCCAATTGCTTCGTGTTCATCAGGATTGAATTCATCACCTTCTTTACCGTAAGCAGTAAGACCATATTTGTCTTCCAGCATTTTTACAAGGCTACCGTTGATCATTTTAATTCCATCAGCAATTGCTTTTGGATCTGTTGCAGTAGCTGCAGCGTCTACAGTTCTGTCAAAATTATCAAGACTATCAAGCAAATCTGCTAAAAGATTTGAGTTAGCATATTCTGCAGTTTCAGCCTTCTCCTTAATCATTCTTTTGCGGTAGTTATCAAAATCAGCTGCACGACGCAAAAGCTGGTCCTTTAACTCTGCATTTTCTTTTTCCAAAGCAGCATATTTTTCTTCCAAAGTTGGTTCCTTTGGTTCTTCTGCAGCAGTTTCTGCTTCTGCATTTTCTGCTTCTGCATTTTCTGCTTCTGCATTTTCTGCCTGTGCTGCTTCTTCAGCTTTAACCTCAGCTTCCTGATTTTCAACTTTTTCTTCTGTTTCAGGTGTCTGGTTTTCTTCAGCCATTTCAAAATTCCTTAAT
Source organism: Treponema sp. (assembly GCA_016292805.1). Lineage (GTDB taxonomy): Bacteria > Spirochaetota > Spirochaetia > Treponematales > Treponemataceae > Treponema_D. The sequence continues at coordinate 734 of JAEDFM010000051.1, forward strand.
TAATAATCTTACATTGTTAAAATTACTAATTTGTAGGGTTAATCGTCAATAAATTTCATAAAAAAAATGCAAATATTTCTAAGAAAATGCATTGTTTTCAGTAACAAAAGTAGCTTTTATATGTTATTAGATAACCGCAAATCCTACCACACAACCGGTGCTTTTACATCAAAATTAAGGCTTTCTGACCGGCACTTTAATTCATATGCATGTAAATAAATTCTTTTGGCAGGCATGCCGCCGTACAGTTCATCACCTAACAAAGGGAGCCCTACAGAACTTAAATGAACCCGAATCTGATGTGTTCGTCCCGTAAAAAGATTGCATTCTACTATATAACAGTCTTTTCCTTCAAACTTTCCTTCACCAATAATATTAAAATCAGTTTTAGAGAACTGTCCCCCCTGTTTTTCCGAGGTCTGTCCCCATTTACCAGCCTGAGACTTCCCGCTGATGCGTCCCATAAACATTTCCACAGAGAACTTTTCCCCCACAAAATGCTCCCCATTCTTTTCAAAGCCAGTCCCCTTTCCTTCTGATGGCTGACGACTGATGACTGATGACTTCCCTACCACAGCCACATACTTTTTTTCAAAATTATGGCCCTGGAACATATTAGACACAGCCTTGTTTATAGTACGGTTTTTTGTAAAAAGAATTACGCCGGAAGTTTCCCGGTCCAAACGGTGCATAATTCCTACATAAGGTGGATTGCGTAAGGCAGGGTTTCTTTTCCATAGATAATCAACAACTGCATCGTGAAGATTAGCACGATTACCAGTAATAGTCTGTTCAACCGGAAACATGGAAGGTTTGTTTATAAAAATCAGGTTCTCATCTTCAAAAAGAACATCTTTATCTGAACATTCAAACTTTATGTCATCAGGCTGTTTTTCGTAAAAGAATTTTTCCTTGTCAAATTCAACCACAACCTTTGATTTACCACGAAGCTCAAAAGCAGGACGGTTTACAATTCGACCATTTACACTAACTGCACCAGCCACAATAAGTCTACGGATTTTAGAATTAGAACAGGAAGCCTGTATTTTAAGGGGAAGTTCTTTCTGCAAAAATTCATCTAATCTTAAAGATTCTGCAGTAAAAAAATTATAAACCTGATTCATATTTCCTAATTTACACTGTAATCAGGACCTTCTTCGCCTGCAAAAATATTCACTTTACATTCCATCATACAAACATTTTCAGCAAAGGCTTTAAGGTCAAAAATTTCTTCGCTGAACAAATCATCTGGATGATATGAAGTTTCTATCTGGCTTTCCTGGTTTTCGCCGGCCAGACGGGACATTGCACCGTTAATTGTAACAACATCGTGAACAACAGTAAGCAAATCATCACACTGTTTTTCTTCGTATTTTACATCAAGGAAAAGCAGCTGCATTTTTTCTATAGCTTTGTGTTCTTCTTTTTCTGGAATAAAACCACTTTTGTAGTCGCAGTTATTACAGCGCTGCCATTCAGCAAAATCGGCAAAAAAGCGGGATGGATAAATGCGCAAAGGTTTTAAAGCTGAAAGGAACCAGGGTACAGCACGGCCTTGGGTATAAAAAGTTCTGCAGGCAAAGGAAAGGTCACGGGCGTAACGAATATCTTTTGCAGAAAAAAGACCGGTAACCCTGGCAGTATCATCTGCACCCTCCATTGTCTGTGGAAAATCTATGTGATTTGGATACTGGTTTACGGCAAAATCAAGGCGGTCCATATAAGCTTTTAAGGAATCACCTTCTGCAGTGGCATAAGTAAGATAAAATCCAAAAACCAGACCAAAATCATTCAAAAGATTTGCTTTATTTGCGTAGTATTTCTTATCAAATAAAAGTTTTCCGCCTTTATTTTCACATTCCAGAGGAATATCAAAAGAACAGAAAATCTGGGTAGCAGCAAGGGCAACTTCTTTATCTATTACAGAAGCATCAATTAAAAGATTCAGATACAAATCTGGAGCCTTCTGTGCAAAAAGATTGATTATTTTTAATAGCTGTCGTTTGTCTTTAGAAACAGAAGCATCGTGAAGTGTAAACTCTGTTACATCTTTTTTCTTGAGGTTTTCTATCTGAGTTTCTAAATCTTTTACCGCAAACTGATACTGCTTATCCATAAGAATATCATTCTTAATTCTGCATTACAACAACACAATACCGCGTTTTTTGCAGTCTTTTTTAATTTCGTCTGTCCAAACGCTAACCTGAGTTTCACCAATGTGTGCCTTGCGTAAAAGGAACATACACAAACGAGACTGCCCAATACCGCCGCCTAAAGTCTGTGTTAATTCGCCTTTTAAAAGTTTTGAATGGAATTCAAACTTAGCTCTTTCTGGACAACCTCTTTCTTCAAGCTGAGCCTTTAAGCTTTCCGGGCTAACACGAATACCCATAGAAGAAAGTTCAAATGCAGAGTTCAAAACTGGGTTCCATACAAGGATATCGCCGTTTAATCCACGATGACCATCGCCACTTTCTGTAATCCAGTCATCATAGTCTGGAGCACGACCGTCGTGAATTGAACCATCCGGAAGCTTTCCACCAATACCAGTTACAAAGATAGCACCATATTTTTTAGCCATCTTGTCTTCACGCTCTTTTGGGGTAAGCTTTGGAAATTCCTTCTGAAGGTCATCAGCATAAAGAATCTTAATTTCTTTTGGAAGAATTGGTTTAATTTCTGGATAACGGTCATAAATGAAAAATTCAGTTCTCTGAATACAGCGGTAAACCTTTTTTACAATTTCGTGCAAGTAGTAAACTGTGCGGTCTTTTTCGTCAATTGCCATACACCAGTCCCACTGATCAACATAAATTGAGTGGATTGGATCTAAATCTTCATCTGGGCGAAGAGCGTTCATATCTGTGTAGATACCAAAGCCAGGTTCCAGTTCCAGATCTGTAATTTTCATTCTCTTCCATTTTGCTAAAGACTGAACAATTTCCATTTTCTGTTCGTTCAAAGCTTTTACTGGGAAGCTTACAGGGCGTTCTACACCGTTCAAGTCGTCGTTGATACCTGTGCCAGCGCCTACGAAAAGTGGAGCTGTTACACGGGTAAGATTCAATTCAGTTGAAAGTGCCAGCTGGAAAAAATCTTTAATTGCAACAATTGCGTGTTCTGTTTCTTTTGTGTTCAAAATGCTTTTATATTTAGCAGGTAATTTAATCATTTTTATTCACCTTTATAATTTATTAATGTTGTTACTTTGCAAGGAGCAAGCACCTTTTCGTAATTCAAGTCGGGAAGACCGATAACGCCAAAGAAATCAGTAACTTCCCCGCCTCCCTGCTCAATTAAGTTCTTTGTAGCTGCCAAAGTTCCACCAGTTGCAATCAAATCATCTACAACCAGATATTTCTGTCCAGCCTTAATATCAGCCTTGTGAGCTTCAATAGTTGCAGTTCCATATTCAAGAGCATAGCTGCAGCTATATGTGTCTCCAGGCAATTTTCCTTTTTTACGGATTAAGATTAATGGAAGACCCATTTTTTCTGCCAGTGAACCGGCAAAAATAAAACCGCGAGATTCAACAGCGGCAATAGCATTAATTCCAGAGTCTTTGTATATTTCATACATCTGTTCAAGACAATATTTAAATGCTTCAGGATTTGTTAAGATACTTGTAATATCATAGAAGAGAATTCCTGGTTTTGGAAAATCAGGAATTCGACGAATAGCTTTATCTAAAGATTCAACGTTCATAATGAAAATATTCTAATACTATGTATTCTGATTTTCAAGATTTTTATATCTTAGAACGGCGGGCAAGGAAGAAAATTGTATCAAATATGAAAATAACTACATAAACTGCCGTAGCAACTGCAATAGATGAACCCAATCCACAGAAAGTTACAATTGCATAATTCAATAATTTAAAGATAGACATAAGGAATTCATAGAAAAGCCAGCAGACTACAATCAAAAATGGGAATATTCCTGCCCAGCTCATTTTAAAGTAGTCGTTAGTACCAACCCTTGTATTCCATGCAAAGCTGGCAACAATCAGGAAAATCAAAAGTACCCAGAAAGCATAGAACAGTCTGTTTAACAAGGTCTGTGTATAAACTTCGGCAGAAAAACCATAGTTATCTGCACGGCGAATCAACTTGAACAAAGACATCATAGTAAGACTTGCTGGATTATTAGTTGAAGTTTCAAACATTGTAAAATCGTTATAGGAAACTGGAAGAATCATATAACCTGGTGCATTTGAAATACTTCCGTACGCATCTGAATAAACAGGTTTAATTTCTGTATTTGGAGTGTCCCGTCCAACTGAATTAAGCATAAAATATGGAATAAAATCTACAGAATCATCAATATCCATCAATTCCTTTGAATTTGGATTAAGATCCTTTACTGATACTGGCAAAACCTTTGCGTATGGTACCTGCATTTTACGAACAAAATTTCCATTTTCATCCAAGGAAGTTATGGTCAAATCGCGAAGATACTGAATTGAATTTCCAGTTTCTTTTACAGAAGTCATACCCTTGAAATAAACAATATCCTGGGAATTATCTTTATACTGGTAAGAAAAATAAACATCATTTACATCTTCAAAAGTTGCAAGTTCAAAAGTTTCATCTATAAAGAAGTATTTTTCTCTTACTCTGTTTTCTGCAATATTAAGATAGAAAGTAACATCTGGATCTGTAGAAAGCTCACGAGTTGTATTTGCCAGTTCATTAAAAATGTAATAGGCCTTAAGGTCATTTTTTTCTAAAAGGGCCACATAACCTTCGTATTTTCTTTCAAAAATAACCTGCTGGTCATTCTTTTTTAAAATATGATACTGAGTTAGCTTATTCCAGGCTTCGGTCTGCAATATCTTAATATCTTCCAGATTTGGATCTTTAGAAGAAGCAAAGCTTAAAGCTATACCCGCATAATAATGAGCATTAAACCATTCTTCATTTTCATACGCAGCCTGAGCCTTTTTGTAATTTTCGTATGCAATAGAAAGATTTTCAGTATTTACATTAACCTTTTCAGTTTTATTGGTTTTAATATTTTCTTCGTAAAGCTTAAAACGAATATTACTTGTATTTATACGGCTAATCTGTTCTTCTGTTTTATCTTTTAATGTATTTGCCCCTTTTGAGTTTCTATCCAGTTTAAGGGCTGCATCTGCATAACGGGAAGCTCTTTCGTAATAACCGTTATCATAAAGATTATTACCAACCTTAATATAATCATTAATCAATTTAGGTCTGTTTATAATAGAAGCTTGTGTACGGTTTATTAATGGAACACAAACTTCGGCAGCCATTGTGAGAACAAATGAAAAAATGATGGATAAAATCATTACCTGCTTGTAACGGTCAAACATAGCCTTTGAAAAGCGGTCTGTACTACCTTCCGAGTTGCGTCCAAAATGTACAGAAAAACCTACCATAAAGCCCGTAAGTGCAATTGCGGGAAGATATTTTAAGAAATAACTAAAACCACGGCATAACTTATAAGTAGTTATTCCGCTGCTTGTAATTTCAATATTTAATGGAAGTACAAAACCAAGAACAATTGCAACAATTAATCCGAAACCAAAGAAAAACGATAAAATACCAATAACTTTTTTCATATCTACCCTACGCCTTCTTATGCTTGCGAACTGCAAAAATAACAATTCCAGTAATGATAAATACTAAGCCTGTAATTAAGTTTATAAAACAAAGCAAAGGCTCATCCATATAATGATTCAAGAAACTAAAGAATTTATTATTTGTAATCTTAAACAAGATTCTGCTTAAAACTGGAGAATAATAAAGAGTATTCACCATCAATACACCTGCTGTTTCTATAACAAACATAACAAGAGCTATAAGCTTCCATTTATAATAGTTTGAAAGACCGTAAAGTGAACACAAAACAAAGGCCATAGTCAAAAATCCCAGGTAAAAGGTAATTCCTTTTTGCCAGGCAATTTCTCCACGGCGGATAATAAGACTAAAATCTATAAGTTTTGGAAGTTTAGATTCACCAATTGAATCTTTAATCAATATTTCACGGTATGGGGCAGCTGCTGTATAAAGTTCAAAATCTGCAGTGTCTCTTACTACTGCAATATCTACTCCACCCTCCTCTGCAGTATCAATAATTACAGCTGGAGTATCTGCATAAAAATCCTGCATAAAATAATAGACATGACCATTCGCAGCTCTAAAATGATTTTTAGAAAGAGGCTCAGCTTCTATCTTTACACTGGTTCTTGAGTATATTCTTTCCCTGCCATAGTAAACCAAAGGAAACAAACAGATCCATGTAATAACACAAACCAATATATAGAAAATAGTTTGAATAACACCTGCCGCATGACGGGTTCTGTAATAACACATTACTGGACATATAAGCACCAGTACGCAGGCTGCTATATAGAAGAAAGCCTTTTCCAGATATACATAGCTAAAGTTTGCACTTGTTGAACCTGCTACATAATTTAATGTATTTAAATAAAGAGCATACACCAAAGTTCCAACTACAGTGGCAACCAGGAGAAATAAAAAATAGGTCAATAATAGTTTCAAGCCTTTCTTCATATTAATATTATCGTCTTATAATAAGATAATGTTTAAAAATAAACTAACATTTCTGACAAATTCTATCGATAATATAATAACAAATAATTAGTCGAATAATTTGACATATAATATTATAATTAGTTATAATAGTATGATAGAAAAATAATGAGAGAATGATTTATGGATAATAACAATGCTATAATTCCTGGCTTTGACAATGAAAAAGACGACAGCCTTACAATTGTTTTAAGAAAAGCAGATGGAATTCCAAGAGGTATTTTTATTTACCTCAGTGGTTATATCGACACTTATAATTCAAGCTTCTTCCAGAAACAAATAACAAAAGTAATTGAAGCTGGTTACATTAATTTGGTATTTAACTGCTCTTCATTAAATTATGTATCATCAACAGGTATTGGCTCTTTCACAGTATTCTTAAAGATTGTAAAACCAAAGGGAGGAGATGTAGTTCTTCTTGAAATCCAGCCTAAGGTTTACGAAGTATTCCAGCTCTTGGGATTCTCACAGTTCTTTAATATTAAAAACACTGCAGATGAAGCAATTGCTTTCTTCTCTGCTGGTGGAGTTTCTTCTGAAGCTTCAGTATTCCCACTGATTATTTCATGTCCTGTTTGCGTCAAGAAGCTTAGAGCAACAAAATCAGGCCGCTTCCGCTGTTCAGGCTGCCGTTCTATTCTGGCAATCAATGACAGTGGTGAAGTTTCACTTGGTTAATTATTATTAAGCTTATTCTAGACCTTCGGATTTTTCCGAAGGTCTTTTTTTTTACACTTTTTGTCTTTTTTCGCCTTTTTTTAAATGTGGATAACTTGTGGAAAACCATATTTTTTAACTTAAAAAATATTAAATACTTATTTGTAATCATTACAGAAACAAAGATTTTTATCTATTTTTTAAAGATTTTTCAATGCTAATTCCTTATATTATATGGATTTAACTTAAGTTTTACCATTTTCGTAACTTTTTCGTAACTTTTTTTAAAAAACTACTTGACATCTAGTTTTTGTCACTATGTGGGGATAAATTGTGGATAACTTGTGCATAAGTCGTGGATAAGTAGGTAAAAAAGTAAATTTACTCAATTTGTTTTTTTAACCAAACTTTAATATACTTAAATTATGAACAAAGAATTTGCGCCTATTTTAGAGAATGTAGAACAAGCCTTAAACAAGGCAATCACTATGAATTTTGACTCCACCTGGCAGGAAGCTTCTTTTGGGAAATTACCAGAAGCTATTACTCCAGATTTTATACAAAAGCTTGTAGAGCCAAACAAAAGCCTTATAGATCTTGGTGGCAAACGCTGGCGCCCGCTGCTTCTTATTCTCTGCTACAAAATGATGAAGGATTCCCACTCTGGTGCTGTAGCCGAGGACCAGGCTTACGCACTTACACCTCTTGTAGAATTTGTACACACAGCCAGCCTTATTCACGATGATATTGAAGACAATGCTGATCTGCGCCGTGGAAAACCAGCAGCCCACATTACCTACGGACTGGACACATCCCTTAATGCAGGAGCATGGCTTTATTTCCAGGCTCCAGTTTGCATTAACAGTAACTCTATCAGTAACGAACTTAAACTTACCCTTTATCAGGTTTACACAAACGAGTTACGCCGGCTCCATCTGGGTCAGGCTATGGACATTTACTGGCACCGCAACCCTTCTGTATTCCCTACAGCAGAAGAATATGACAGCATGGTAAAATGTAAAACAGGAACCTTAGCTTCTCTTGCTGCAAAAATAGGATGTATTGCAGGGGGTTGTTCTGTAGAAGAAGCTACAAAAATTGGAGAAATAGCTGCACATATTGGAAAAGGTTTCCAGGTTATTGATGATGTTATAAATCTTACAACCGGTAATGTTGGTAAAAAACGAGGAGATGATATTGTTGAAGGCAAAAAAAGTCTTCCCGTAATACTTCATACACAGCTGCGGCCTCAGGATAAACAGCAGATTTCAGATTACATGGCTCAGGCTGCGGGGGAAGGAATAGACTCTCCTGCTGTAGAAAACTGTATTAAGCTACTGGAATCAAGCGGATGTATTGAAGCAGCTGCAAAAGAAGGTATTAAACTTATTTACGATAACTGCGAACTGCTTAAATCAGATTTAATCAAAGATTTGTTTACTTCTATGATACCGGAGAATTTCAGATGATTGAACAGCCAGACAAGCTGAATAATCAGGCTATACTTCTGGCCTCTGACGGTGCTTACACAGAAGCTATTGCCTGTTTTAAAAGGGCTATTACACTTGATAATTCAAATTCTCTGCTTTGGTATAATTTAGGTGTAACCTGCCGTGATGCAGGCGATCTGAAAACTGCAAAAACAGCACTGGCTGCAGCATACAAGCTTTCTCCTGAAAATGACGATATAGAAGAAACTTACGCCACAATCTGCCTTATGATTAAGGACTTTGACACTGTTACTGCCATCTGCGAAAACGGATTGTTCAGAAATCCTATGAATTCCCATTTATGGAACCTTGTTGGTGTAACAAACTTTCAGTCAGATATATATGACGAAGCTGCAGAAAGCTTTGAAAAAGCAATTTATATAAATCCTTATTATCTGGATGCCCTTTATAATCTTAGAGATACCTACTCTGTTTTAGGAAATAAAAAAGGTGAACACGAAATGGACCGCAGAATAAAGGAATTGGAATAAAAATATGGAACAACAGTCAGAATCGGAACCTAAATACGTTTTTAAAAAAGAATTTCACCGCTCAAACAAAAAGAGAGTCTTACACACCCTATGTCTTGCCGGGCCTGTAGTTTTTGCATTTTTGGGCTGGTTTATTTCTACACCATTATGGACCTTGTTAACAAAAAAAACAGCAGCCCCGGAATTGTTTAAATTCGCCTGTGCTGCTGTTTTATTTATAATTGCAGGTTTAATTGTATTTATTGCAACCAGAAAAGCTAATCCTGTTATGAAGATTAGCCTAACAGATGCTCCCGAGCCAGCTGATTTATAGCACCAGCCATTTCTTTAAGGGCAACCTGTTTCTGAACACCACCCATTTCAAAGCCAACCTTTGGCATTCCGTATACAATTGAAGAAGCCTGATCCTGACCAAGTGTCCAGGCTCCCTGTTTTCTCATTTCTGCCAGCTGTGCTGCACCATCTTTTCCCATACCGGTCATAATTACACCTAAAGCATGGTTTTTATAAATGGCTGCTACTGACTCAAAAAGCATATCTACAGAAGGACGATGTCCATTTCGTGGCTGATCCTGAGTTAATTTGATAAATCTACCTAAAGCACGCTGTTCAACAACCATGTGATATCCACCTGGAGCAATATAAACATGACTATTAACAATCTGTTCACCATCTTTTGCTTCAGTAACCTTTAATGGACAAAGGTTATCAAGGCTAGCTGCAAATTCTTCTGTAAATCCAGCAGGCATATGCTGTACAACAAGAATTGGCTGCTTCATATTTGGATCAATATCTTTAAATACTTCTCTAAGAGCATTTGGACCACCAGTAGAAATACCAATGGCAATAAGTTCAATTTTTCCACCATCACGTTCTGGTTTAACAGTTACGGCAGTCTTAGTTTTTGTGGCAGACCATAAAGTTGTATCTGCTGGAACTGCCCGTTTCTTTTCAATATCAGACTGTGTAAAGGCATTTGCTTTACCAGCTTCTTCACCCTTCTTCTTAAGAACAAAGCGTTCAGCTTCCTTAAGCTTAATCTGATGCATGAAATAATCAGGCTCAGGAATCTTTTTGCCGTGCATGGCAGCATAAGAACCACCATAAGCAGATACATATTCAACGATTTCTACAGAAACATCTGCAATAGTAAGAGTTACAGAAGTTCCACCTGGTTTAGTAATAAAGTCTGAAGCACCTAAATCAAGACACTGGATAGAAACTGCAGCACCTTCTGTTGTTACGCTGGAAAGCATAATTACAGGTACATCAATACCTCGTCTTTTTCTTTCTTTAAGAAAATCTACGCCATTCATTACTGGCATTTCTACGTCAAGAAGAATTACATCTGGTTTGAATTGTGGAATTTTATTTAAAAGATCCTGTCCGTTTTCTGCTTTACCAACGACTTTCAATCCACTGATACCGTCAATAATTCTACCAATGAGGTTTCTCATTAACGCAGAGTCATCACATATCAATACGGAAATATCATCCATTTTTAAAACTCCCGGTCTACACTATTTATCAAGAATCTTAGTATAAAGACAAGCCCACTGTGTTTTAAGGAACTGGAAATTTGTTTTCATACCAAAGAGAGACTCTGAGTGACCAATATATAAGTATGAATGCTGACTCATAGAATTATAGAATCTGTTTACTACGGCAAGCTGAGCTGGTTCATCAAAATAAATCAAAACATTTCGGCAGAATATAACATCAAGATTACGGACACCTGAATCATTCTTAAGGTTATGGTAGTCGAAGCGAATCTTTTCACTTAATTCCTTCTTAACCTGATAACCGCCGTCCATTTTTGTAAAATATTTCTGAAGATAATCAGCTGGAATACCATCAACCTTAGCATCAGAATAGAAGCCCTGCTGAGCAGTCATAAGAGACTTAAGGGAAATATCAGATGCAGTAATCTGAAAGTTCCATCCAGGAGGGCAAATTTCTTTCATAATCATGGCAATTGTATATGGCTCTTCACCAGTAGAACAACCTGCACTCCAGATTTTAATAGTGCGATCTGTACCATGATTTTTCTTATATTCTATAATCTGAGGGATTACATAATTTACAAAGGCATCAAAATGTGGTTGATTACGGAAAAAACGGGTTAAGTTTGTAGTAACCGAATCAAGCATTTGTTTCATTTCTTCTGTATTCTTTGTAACAAGAGAATAATACTCTGCAGGTGTCTGCAAGTTTTTCTGTCTCAATAATTCCTTGATACGGCCATCCAAAATAGAACGGTTTGTGTCAGAGAATGTAATTCCACTTTCATCGTAAATTAATTTACGAAAGAGTTCGTAATCAGCATCATTCAAGACTTCTAACATAAAAGTAATTATACATCAATATTTTTGATTTGCAAATTTAATGGCCATATTACAAATTTTTATATTATTCTTGAATAAGAAGTATTTTACTGTTAAAGTTCTAACAATAAACTTAAAATTTCACCTGATTTTTGCACATTTTACAGAATTTTCAGGTTTTTACTATATGTATTACATTGACCCTGTACTGGAGGCTTCCTATAATGAACCCAATTGAGTTACCAAAAGCAACCCAAAAAAGACTTATTCAGTTGCTGCAAATATTAAGATGCTGGCAGTCTGAAAAAATCACATCAGTTGCAATAAGCGAATCCACAGGCTGGAATCCTTCACTTATAAGGCATGATTTATGGTTATTAAGTTTTAATAAAGGCGTTTCAAACGGGTACAATGTGGCTGAACTTACAGCAGCCATTCAAAAGGTACTTGGAATTGAACCTTTAGAGCTGTCTGAGCAGGGGAAAAAAAACTGCTGCATTGCTGGACTTGGTCGTTTGGGAGCTGCGTTACTTGATGAAAGTCTGGTTGAAGGAAGTCCTTTTGTAATAAAAGCAGGCTTTGACTCTAATGTAAACCGTGTAGAAATTTTGCGTTCTACATTCCCTCTTTACCCTGCAAACGAAATGCAGTTTGTAGTAAAGCAGGAAAAAATAGAATACGCAATTCTTACAGTTCCCAGCAAAGACGCCCAGCAAATGACAGACAGACTTGTAAAGGCTGGAATTAAAGGAATCGTAAATATGACTAATCTTATATTGAAGGTTCCTGAAAATATAAAAGTAGAAAATATTTCTATATTAAACGCATTAAATCTAGTTCTTAGTTCATAGGTTTTAGTTTATAGAAAAGTTCTGATAACACACAACTTATGACTGATGGCTATAAATAGGAGTTACTAAAATGGCAAGAGTGTATAACTTTAGTGCAGGTCCATCTTGTTTACCAGAAGATGTATTAAAAGAATGTGCAGCAGAAATGATGGATTATCAGGGAACTGGTCAGTCAGTTATGGAAATG